>NZ_BJXX01000022.1 GCF_007991215.1 Aneurinibacillus danicus | reverse complement strand
ATCTTTGAGTCTTGAAAGATAACTGATAACCACATCTTTATTCCGTTTACGTAAAATATCAATTACCGACTTGTTTTCAACATCAGTGATGACACAACGATAATTTTTAAGCAAATGAACTTCATCAATACCAAGCCATTTAGGAGTTCTGAAATCTGTATGTGCTTCAAGTTCAGAAACATAATCATTGAATATGTTTCGAACAGTTTTTTCATCTACACCTATATCATCTGCAACGCTGGTAAAGGTCTTTTCGAGACTTGCTTCTTGAATCCAATCTATAAGTCTATTAGTAACCGAACGACTAACGTCCATATCGGGAAGGTTCTCAAAAAACGTTTCATTACACTCCCTACATTTATATCTTTGGCGATTGACATAAATACCAACACGTTTAGCGTGCATTGGTAGGTCGAAATATAGTTGTTGTTTCTTACCATGTTTGTATAAGTTTGCAACAGTACCACACTTTGGACAATGTGAAGGGGGTAGTGTAGTAGACTCAACTAAGAATCTATAATCATATTCGCTTTCTTTCATATCCAGAATCTTTAAGTTTGGTAGATTGAGCATATTGGTTAACATTTACTTTTTCCTTTCAAAGTTTAGAATTAAAATAGAAAACTAATGAAAACAGCTCGTGAAAACCTAAATTAAAATAATGGTTTGACATAGGTTTCCACGAGTCTAATGTTATATTAGTTAATCTTCACTTACTTTTTTCCAATTTAGACAATATCCAGAGGTAAATGGCAATTCCTCCAAAAGTTATGATTGTACTAACGATTAGTTGTGTTTCGTATTGCAATGTGGTCAGATTTAGTAAATAATCAGGAAGTGTTAACAATGCTATTATAATGATTAAAGTCCATGATTTTGCCCAAATGGAAAAACCTATTATAAATAGTACTGTGATTACACCAATGATTAGGCTTCCAGTATTGCCGAAATAAATGACGGGAGTGTCGATGGCTCTATTTAGGTAGATTAACCCAATAAATAGAGCGATGGGCAGTATCGCTATACCAGCCAATATCAACCCCTGTCTTTTGAGAGATTGATTTGATGTAGAAATATATTTAAACCCTGTGAAAACAGAAGCAATAAATATTGCACCAATTATAATATGCCCGATAATTTCCAAGATAGAATAGGAGAGGTTGCCTTCTAATAAGTCAGGGAAAATTGTAATAGAAAATGATCCAAGAATGATTAGGCAAATGTATTTAAACCATGTTCTATAGTCAATTAACATCTCGTTAGAAACCATCTCCATATATTCTTTCGGAGATTTTCCAATAATTTTTTCAATGGATTTTCCGTTTTTTTCGGCTTCGGACAAATGGATTTCTAATTCATTCACAATTTCCTCAATTTCATCCCATTGTTTTCCACTTGAAAATAAGTATACACGTAAGTTTTCCAAGAACTCTTGGCTTTCTTTAGAAAGTTTTAACTTATTCTTCAATGATGTCATCTCCTTTTGTATATTTTGTATCTGGCTCAAAACACAACACTTTGTTAACATTAGACTGTAAATTATTCCAGCGTTCTATAAATTTATTCAATTCTAACTCCCCCTTTGGAGTTAGTGAATAATATTTTCTCCTTGGTCCTGCTGTGGATTTTTTTAAGGTAGATTTAACTAATTCTTCTTTTTGCATCCGCAATAACAATGGATAAATTGTACCCTCACTAAAAGAGTGGAAACCATAACTTTCAAGTTTTTCTGCCATTTCGTAACCATATACTTCTTTATCCTTGATAATTGCCAGCAAACAGCCATCAATGATACCCTTCAGCATTTGTGTTGTAGACAAACTTCCCCCTCCTTTCTCACTAACTTGTAATACAAGAGTTATGTTTATAAAGTATCATGCATTACATGATATATATGAAGAATAGCATTATTAGTCTTGTAATGCAAGGTATAATTCAAAGAAAATCCATATAGAAAAGATTCCACACGATTATCCGATTCACGAGGATAAAATACTATATATATAATAGAAGTTTTCCATATGATAATCCGAATACCCTTTCTAGTAAAGTAAGCTCTACCTATAGGACTGGAACTCCCAACCTTAAACACGTCGATCCAATAAGTATTCGAAGGGCTTGACTCATAAGATGTGGCATTAGAATAAATAACAAGAGTACTAGCACCTGGTGCAAACCTCTGGGCTGTATCGGGATTAGTTGAAACTTTAATACTAAAAGTAAATTGATACGGCAAGAAAATAGTTCCGGCTGCCGTTACTTTTTCTAACTCATCTTTTGATACACTTTGGATTTGAATAGGATTTTGTTTATTCTCAGTTTCAGAAACTGCCTTAGCCTTTTTCAATAGTTCAGGGTCCTTTATATATTTTTCAATATCTTTGTTAAAAACCCGCGGATGCTCTCTAAATTTTCTTTCTGATTCTTCCGCCCATTTCTTCTGCTCTTCTAAGGTGCCAGATTCTAACTTATATACTTTTTGATCCTCCGAAATAATTATTGCTTCGCTTGCAGATTGTTCATTAGTTGATGCAAAAACCGATGTAGCGTACGTGAAACTCTCTATCCTCCTGTAGCTTTGACTACTTCAAAAGTCTGTTTCCCTGGTACTCGTTTGTACTTCTAACCCGCAGGCTGTTCTCTCTGACACCCCATGCTGGAAGATAGCAGCTTCCAGGCAGCCCATGGACCAGAGTAAGTTCTCATACGCGAGGCTGAGGCTGGGCGAGTGCGCCAGGGGCATCCTGAAGAGTCCATTTCCCTCGATCCTGTAAAGAAAGGAGGTCATCCCCATGCGGTTATATGTCGGAATTGACGTAAGCTCTCTCGATATGAAAATTTGTATGATGAATCAGGAGGGGGATACCCTCACATCCTTCACGGTGAAAAACAACCTTGAGGGTGCCCATTACGTACGAGATCAAATCCTTGCCCTTGCAGACAAACATCATAGCCAGCACATCCAGATTGGCCTGGAGTCTACCTCTGTCTATAGCTGGCATCCTGCGATGTTTCTCACAGATGATGAACAGCTTCGCAAGCGTCAAACGAAGGTCTTTACGATCAATCCAAAACTCATTCGAAAGTTTAAGGAAGCGTATGTGGATTTGGACAAGACCGATCAGATTTTTTATAAAGTGTATGTAAATATATTTTACATCCTCTTTTTTGGTAAATAAAGTAATAAAATTATATATTAATTACAAAATGGTAATATTTTATAAATTTGCCGCTGTTTTCTTCCGATAATAAGGGGTGAATGATAAAAACGAGGAGGATGAAAAATGAGCGTAAGTTCTACTTATTTTAACAATCGTTCTGAATTTCAAATGCAAGCTACCTACATGACTGCAAGATTTATGCACGGATATCAGGGGAAGTTTGAAGAATTCAATGAAGTTATGAAAAATGCAAAAGAACCCATTAATCCGGCCCATGCAAAACAAATATCTGCTAAAGAATCAGCAGGAAAAATGGCAATGGGTACGAGTGAGTCATTGGTTAGACTTGCGGAACGAGGGGCAGAATTAGGCTTATGGGATGACAGTTTCTATCAACAGCGAATAAATCAAATAAAGCAACGCTCTCAAAAAAGTAATCATCTTGCGGTAGAAGAAAGAGCAGCAAATCAAAAAATGCAACTTCCTCAATTGTTAATTGAAAATAGAAGACAAGCTGCTACGGCTATGTATGAACAAAATTTGTTTTAGTTAAAAGGGATTGTAATCGAATTCTTAACCCTTCCTTACGTCTAAGCAAAAAGGGGGTAAAGGCACGAGGCCTTCACACCCTTTTCCAACCTTTATTTACTTTCCACAATCAACGTAACCGGCCCGTCATTTACAAGAGCAACGTCCATCATCGCCCCGAAAACGCCGGTCTCTACGTTCAGTCCCTGCTCACGCAGCTTATCATTGAAAAAATCATACAGCGGCTTAGCCTGTTCGGGCCGGGCGGCTTCCACGAAGCTGGGACGCCTTCCTTTGCGCGTATCCCCGTATAGCGTAAACTGCGATACGGAAAGAATAGCGCCCCCTTCGTCCTTCACCGAACGATTCATTTTCCCGTTCTCATCTTCAAAGATTCGCAGATTGGCGATCTTCTCCGCCACATATTCCGCATCGTCTTTCGTATCCCCATGCGTAATCCCGACCAGCAGAACAAGTCCCCTTTCGATCTTCCCTACAATTTCTCCGTTTACGGTAACGGATGCTTGTCTGGATCGTTGAACAACTACGCGCATCGTGCGACAACCCTTTCTACGTATTCATCACCCGGCGTACGGAATACACATCGCGGATCTTCTTGATTCGCTCCACGACCTTATGCAGGTGATCGAGATTCTGAATTGAAATCGTCATATTAATCCTCGCCACACGGTTCTTATCCGACTTTCCGGACACCGCAGAGATGTTCGTCTTCGTATCGGCCACCGTCGCCAGCACTTCGTTAAGCAGCCCGCTCCGATCATGCCCGGTAATTTCAATATCGACATTGTACTCATGCTTCAAGTCCGCATCCCATTCGACCGGAATAAGACGCGCCTTATCCTCTTCGCTACAGGACTGAAGGTTTAAACAATCCTGACGGTGTACGGAAACGCCGCGGCCTCGGGTAATGAATCCGACAATGTCATCTCCGGGAACCGGGTTACAGCATTTCGAGAAACGAACAAGAAGGTTATCCACGCCTCTGACGCTTACGCCCTGGTCCGGGCGCTTACGGCGCGGCGCTTCCTGCTTAATCTCCGCAATATTGGACTGCTGTTCTTCCCGTTCTTTGCGCAGTTTGTCGGTTAAACGGGTGGCAATCTGCGCACCGGTAATGCCGCCGTAGCCAACCGCAGCAAACATGTCTTCTTCGCCCTGGAAGTTGAACTTGTTCGCTACTTCCTGCAGATTATCAGGCAGCATGACTTCCTTCGGTTCGAAGTTATTTTTACGCAGTTCGTTTTCTACCATCTCGCGGCCTTTGGCCACATTTTCTTCCCGCTTCTCTTTTTTGAACCATTGTTTAATCTTGTTGCGGGCATGGGATGACTTCGTAATCTTCAGCCAGTCGCGGCTCGGTCCATAGCTGTGCTTCGACGTTAACACTTCGATAATATCGCCTGTCTTTAGCTGATGATCGAGCGGTACAATTTTGCCGTTCACCTTGGCGCCAATTGTGCGATTTCCCACTTCGGAGTGGATGCGGTACGCAAAATCGAGAGGCACGGAACCTTTTGGCAGCTCGATGACGTCCCCTTTCGGAGTAAAGACAAAAACAAGGTCGGCAAACAGGTCCATTTTTAAGGACTCCATGAATTCCTGTGCGTCTTTTGTCTCCTGCTGCCATTCAAGAATCTCACGGAACCAGGAAAGTTTCGTTTCGAAACTCTCTCCGTCCCCGACCTTTTTCCCTTCCTTGTAGGCCCAATGGGCTGCAATCCCGTACTCGGCAATCCGGTGCATCTCCACTGTCCGAATCTGTACTTCCAACGGCTCGCCGTTCGGTCCGATAACGGTCGTATGCAATGATTGGTACATGTTCGCCTTCGGCATGGCAATGTAGTCTTTGAACCGGCCAGGCATCGGCTTCCACAGTGTATGCACAATCCCCAACGCCGCGTAGCAATCACGAATGTCATCTACAATAATCCGTACCGCCAGCAAATCGTAAATCTCGTTAAACTCTTTGTTTTGCTTTACCATCTTACGGTAGATGCTGTAGATATGCTTCGGACGGCCGGAAATCTCGGCTTTAATATGAATCTCCTGCAGTTTCTCCTGCAGGGTGGCAATAACGCCTTCGATAAAATTCTCCCGCTCCGCCCGCTTCTTCTTCATTAAATTAACAATTCGGTAATACTGCTGCGGATTGATATAACGAAGTCCCGTATCCTCCATCTCCCATTTGATGGAGGCAATCCCAAGCCGGTGCGCCAGCGGAGCGAAAATCTCAAGCGTTTCGTCGGAAATCTGGCGCTGCTTCGCTTCGGACAGATGCTTGAGCGTCCGCATATTGTGCAGCCTGTCAGCCAGCTTAATTAACATCACGCGCAGATCTTTGGCCATCGCAAGAAACATCTTCCGGTGGTTTTCCGCCTGCTGCTGCTCTTTCGACTTGAATTTAATCCGTCCCAGCTTGGTAACCCCTTCGACCAGATTGGCCACTTCCGTTCCGAATTCCCGGGCAATTTCCTCGCTGGTCACGTCTGTATCTTCGACTACATCATGCATAAACGCCGCTGCCACGGTTACTGCATCCATCTGTAAATCGATAAGAATACCGGCTACAGCGATTGGATGAATGATATACGGCTCTCCTGATTTCCGCACCTGACCGTCGTGGGCTTTGCGGGCAAATTCGTATGCCCGCCACAGAAAATCGACGTCTTTTTCCGGCAGATACTTTTTCGCATTCTCTATAACCTGATCGATTGCGGTCTCAATCGCCGTTTCGATGCTCATGACACTATCTCCTTTGCCACTCCCCTGGAATATTACCTTTTATTATCTGTGAATTGTAAAGGAAAGTAAAGAGGGGGCTGATTCCACATGTCCTACCTGATGCAAAAAATCCTTCCCATGCGGACAACAAGGAAGGATCTCACACTATCATTAATATTGTACCAGCGTGAAAATATCATGCTCAGGGCCAAGCTTCTCACGGCCGTTGAGGTAAGTCAGTTCAATAAGAAACGTCAGACCGACAATTTCCCCGCCCAGTTTTTTCACCAAATCAATGGTCGTCTGAATCGTGCCACCGGTCGCCAGCAGGTCGTCGGCAATCAGCACGCGCTGTCCCGGCTGAATAGCGTCTTTGTGCATGGCCAGCGCATCTTTTCCATATTCAAGAGAATACTCTGCTTGAATTGTCTCAAACGGGAGCTTTCCTTTTTTGCGTACCGGCGCAAAGCCGGTTCCTAACTGAACGGCAAGCGGACAGCCGATTACGAAGCCGCGCGCTTCCGGTCCCACAATAATGTCCGGCTTCTTCTCTCGTGCGAATTCAGCCATCCGGTCGATCGCCGCACGGTATGCCGGTCCGTCCTTAAGCAGCGTCGTAATGTCTTTAAAACGAATGCCTTTCTGCGGATAATCGAGGATGACCCGAATCTTCTCTTTAAAATCCATGGTATATCTTCTCCTTTACAGGGGCGTCCTGCAGCGTAAATCGCTTCAAAAACGCACGCAATGATTGGTATGAGGAATATAAAAGCTCGGTTTCAAGCTCCAGCGCTTCCTTCTGCCGCTGGTACACAATTGATTCCGTTAAGTCCCGCTTTTCTTTCGCTTCTGCCAGCTGGTAACTTTGCTCATCTCGATTAAGAAATCCGAGGTCGCGGAATACTTCCAGAATGAACAAAACAGCGGACGGCGTCAATTTTTTCGCCTGCGCAAGCAGCGGAATATCGTTGTGTCCTAACGTTTTGTGGTGGTATACAGTTTTATACACTTCTTTAAACTGTTCACGAGAAGGCAGGGACGGCAGTGTGTTCGGCTCTTCATCGAACAGGCAATACAGTCGTTCCAACTCCGGTTGGGCACCCAGCGCTTCTTCAAGTTCTTGATAGGAATGGGGTAAATCATACAATACCAGCTGGCGTGTTGCCGAATTCGGCTCCAGATGGAGCGTACGCCATCCTCCGGCATGCTGTTCCAGCTGACGACGATTCTTTTCCCGAAATGCGACAATGCGTGCCGGCGCATTGCCGTCCAGCTGCTTTATCTTCTCCGATTTATTGCGTGTCCCGCGCCAGTCAAATACCTGCAAACCCGGTACAGCTAGATCTTTGAGAATGAACTGCGCCCTGCGCTGATTGTTCCACTCATTGACTGCAAGCTCGCCCACTATGTTGGCCTCATCCTGCAGGGTCAGCTCGGCTGCCTGATCTGCCATCTTAAAACCAATGCCATCCAGTGTCACACCATCCTGACGAAACTGGCATTTCACATGGTTTTGCTCTTTTCCGATCGTGCGCAGATCGGCAATCTCGACGCCTTCAATGAGAATCTTGGGGCTTGGATTGCCCAGACCGAACGGCGCAAGCTTCTCCAGTTGTTCAATCGTTTCCAGAGTCGCTTCCGAAAGCCGGCAGACCGCATCCACCTTCGTGATCGGAATGTAATCGTCGGCAGTCAACCATTTCCGGGCCAATTCATTCAAGCGGTGACGAAGTTCCGGTACGTCACCTTCGGCCAGTGTCATGCCCGCCGCCATTGGATGGCCTCCATAATGCGGCAGGATGTCCGCGCATTCCGTCAATGCTTCATACATATTAAAACCCGCGATGCTGCGGGCGGACCCTTTGGCTTTGCCATGCTCTGAGTTAATGCTTAATACAATGGCCGGACGGTAGAATTTCTCGACCAGACGTGATGCCACAATACCGATGACGCCTTCATTCCAGCCTTCTTTGGCTACCACCAGCACATTCGTTTCTTCTTCCGGCATCGCCAGCACCAACTGCTCGGCTTCAGCTGCAATCGCTTCTACCAGTTCCTGACGCTCCCTATTCAAATCGTCCAGTTCCCGCGCATACCGCTCCGCATCCTCAGGATTGCTCGTGATAAACATCTTGACAGCCCGGTCCGCCGTTTCCAGTCGGCCGGTCGCGTTGATGCGGGGCCCCATGCCGAAACCGATATGATATGCCGAAACTTTTCCTTCGATACCGCACACTTTCTTGAGTGCCTGTACGCCCGGGTTAACCGAATGCTCGAGCGCTTTCAGCCCCAGCTTCGCAATGAGACGATTCTCGTCCACCAGCGACACGAGATCGGCGATGGTACCGATAGCCGCAATTTCAAGCAGATGGTGCGGAAGATCACCAAGCAATGCATGCGCAAACTTAAATGCCACCCCGGCTCCGGCCAGCATTTTGAACGGATAAGGACAGTTCGGCTTCTTCGGGTTTACTACTGCGTATGCATCCGGCAGGGTCTCCGGCGGTTCATGGTGATCGGTAATGATTAAATCAAGGCCGAGCTCTTTTGCCAGCTCAGCTTCTTTTACGGCGCTGATCCCTGTATCCACTGTGATGACTACAGAAAATCCGCTTTCCGCCGCTTTTACCAGCGCACCTTCATTTAATCCGTATCCTTCCGTAAAGCGGTTAGGAATGTAATATTGAAATGTGGCGCCGGCCATCCGCATCGTGTGAATCATGATGCTTGTGCTCGTCACGCCATCCGCGTCGTAATCACCATAAATCAGAATCCCCTCGCCGTGTGCAATAGCCCGCTTGATGCGTTCAACTGCCGCATCCATACCGTCAAGCAAGAACGGGTCATAGAAATCCTGCAGACTGCCGCCAAGGAACTTCTCCGCCGCCTCTGCAGTCTGAATCCCCCGTCCGACAAGCAATTGGGCTAGGAGCGGCGAAATATGTAATTGCTGCTGCAGTTGCAGTGCAAGTTCTTGGTCAACCTCTTCTATTTTCCAGCGGGTCTTCGATTTTACCAAAGTTTTCTCCCACCTCTCCTTAAACACTTGTTCATTATACTAGAGAGAGGAAAAAACGGGCAACTATTGTTTAGTGCAAAATCGGACCTTCCCGCTCGGTTATGTCCGTTTCATGAAGCGGAGGGTAGGAAGTATCATCTTCTCTGGCACGCCCGTACGGATTAATGTGTACGAATACATTCTGCACATTTGCAAAAGTATCCAGCAGCGCACGTTTCACATGTTTGCCGATACGGTGTCCTTCTTCCACCGTGCTCTGCGCGTCTACGCTGATTTTTACATCGACGATAACGTAATGTCCATGCTCCCGGGCCAACAATTCGTCAACGCGCAGCACGCCGGGTACCATTGCCGCCGTCTCACGCAATTCCTTGCTCTTCTCTTCATTCCAAACTACATCAAGCGTGCTGTGAATCGACTCTCGAAGCATACGGTATGCCATTTGAATCACAAGCCCGGACACGAAGACCCCTGCCACCGGATCAAGGTAGACAAGCGCCGGGTAGCCCAGGCGCTGACCAAGAATGGCTCCGCCAATCCCAACTAAAGCAGCGAATGAAGAATATACATCCGAACGGTGTTCCCAGGCATTGGCGATAATTGCCTGACTGTTTAGCTCTTTGCCAATACGGTATTTATAACGGAACATCCATTCCTTAACCCCCATTGAAATAAGGGCAACATATACGGCCAGCATGCCTGGAGCGATAATCGGCGCAAAAAATGATTGTACCGTATTATATGCCATCTCAAATCCCACTACAAACAAAATAATCGAAACGATAATGGCGGAGATAGGTTCCGCTTTACCATGGCCGTATGGGTGCTCAGGATCGGGCGGAACCTGTGAAGCACGCAGTCCGATAAGTACCGCAAATGATCCCACAATATCTGAAGCTGAATGAATCGCGTCTGCCAGCAGCGCTTTACTATTGGCAACCACTCCAATAATCGCTTTGACAACCGCCAAAGCAAGGTTGCCAACAATGCCTACCCAGGCAGCGAATCTGGCTTTGGCAAACCGTTCTCCACGCATACGCTAACACTCCTTTATTCCCTCTACGGCAGATTTTGTGCGCGAAAAAACCGCGGGCGCACCCCGCGGTTTTATCCTGTTTCCTTATAGTATGGCTTCCTTACGCTTCATTATTAGCAAGAGCCATTTTTTTCTTTTTCAAATCATGCTCTCTCCATGAAACCCAAATCTGACTCGCGATAAAAATGGAGGAGTAGGCCCCGAAAATTAACCCGATAATTAGTGCCAGCGTAAAATGACGAATGCTCTCTCCACCGAAAATGTAGAGGGCCAGGGCACAAATTACCACGGTCAAAACCGTATTAATAGAACGGGCCAGCGTTTGACCAATACTGTAATTTACGACATCTTCAACATCTTGTACCGTTTTCAGTTTAGCATGCTTCAGATTATCACGAATCCGGTCGAAGATGATGATGTTATCATGAATCGAATAGCCGACGATTGTTAGAATCGCAGCAATAAACGTTAATTCTACTTCAATTTGAAAAAGACTGAACAACGTAATAACGAGAAAAACGTTATGCAAGAGTGCGATAATCGATGATAACGCGAAACGAAACTCAAAGCGAATCGTGATATAGATGACAATCCCAATCGAAGCCAATAACACGGAATACAGCGCAGAGCGCGCCAGCTCCTGACTGATAATCGGATTGACCGTGCTCTCCTGTAAGGATACATCTTTGCCGTATTTCATCTGCATGGCTTTGGTCAGCTTGGCGAATTCATCCTTATGAATCGGTTCCGCAAATTGAATAACAGCCATATCCTTCTTGTCGCCCGCCGTTGTTACACTCCCCGGCTTCAGACCCGCCTGTTCCACGGTTTGTTGTACTTCAGACTCGTTAAACGTTTTGCCGATTTGCACCTGCACCCTTGTCCCGCTTTTAAAGTCGACTCCAAGATTCAGTCCGATCGTTAGAAGTGAAATAATCCCGGCAATAATCAGCACAGCAGAAACAAGAAAATACTTTTTTCTATGTTTTACAAAATCGAATTTATAGTTACTAAAATCATAGTTCACGGATGTCACGCTCCTTTACTCCGTAATAAGAAGGTTTGTTAAACAGGTTTGAGCGTACCGCCAGGCCCATCAAGAAACGGGCACCAGCCACCGACGTGAGCAGGCCGACGAGAATACTTAAGATGAGAGTCACCGCAAAGCCGCGGATCGCACTCGATCCAAAGTAGAACAAAACCAATGCACCGATAATGCTCGTAACATTGGCATCAAGAATGGTGCTCAATGAACGTTTAGAACCGGCACGCAGTGCGGATAAATACGATTTACCGCTCCGCAATTCTTCTTTAATTCTTTCATACATAATAATATTTGCGTCCACGGCCATACCAATCCCGAGAATGAAGGCAGCAATGCCCGGCAGCGTAAGCGTAACACCCATAAGGTTTTGCAATAAAAGCAGCAAATAGATATATGCCACTACTGTAATGCAGGCGATGAAGCCCGGCATTCGGTAGTACACAATCATGAACAGGAAAACGATGAGTGTACCGACAACACCAGCTTCTATTCCGCTCTCAAGCGCTTCTTGTCCCAGCTTCGCCCCGACGCTTGTCGAGAATACTTCTTTCATTTTCACCGGCAGTGCGCCAGCATTAAGGATAGCGGCCAAATCTTTGGCTTCCTGGATGTCCTTCTGCCCATCAATCTGGGCAGTTCCGTTCGGAATTACTTGCTGGATGACCGGCGCGGTAATTAGCTGTTCGTCAAGGAAAATGGCCATTTGCTGTCCTACGTATTTCTGGGTTACGTTAGCGAACTTCTTCGGGTCTTTAAACTGCAGCGTCACAACCGGCTGCTGTGTCTGCGGATCCAGTACGCCCTGCGCACCATTCTCCGCCAAATCGCTTCCGCTCATTAATATATTTCCCTGCATATCACGGAATGTCAAATTCGCAGGCTTTCCAATCATATCACGGGCTTTTTCCTGATCTGTAACACCGGCCAGGCGGACACGGATCCGGTTCTCGCCTTCCGCCTGAATCTCCGGCTCGGCTATTCCCAGCTTATTCACCCGATTATCCAGCGCCTTCGTTGCGTCTATTAATGTTTCTTTCGTCACCTTCTGTTTTTCATCGAGAGGCGACACCTCATATAATATTTCGAATCCCCCGCGCAAATCAAGGCCGAGGGTCGTACCCATCGCTACTTTTTTCCCAGTCAAAGCAACCGTAGCAAAAACGACAGCCACAATAACAAGGAGAGTAACAAGACGACTCCACTTAATCATCTCCCGTAGTTCCTCCTTTTTCAAGCAATACATTTTATTATAGCCACTCCTATTTTTCACTGTCAATTTACCCTTAAAGGAAATTCAACAGCGCATAGAAGCTATACTCTCCTCTGCTTCACAGCTAAACACTCGTAGAAACAAAAGAAAACGAGCGCACACCACTTTTTGTGAGGCCCGTTTTCTTTTACGTATACGCAAGAAATTTGTTTCGTAAAATCGAATGACAAATTATTCACGTTTTCCTACATTGGATCGCCTTTGTACGCGCGCATGGTCATCCAGTTCATCCAGCGGCCGGGCTTTAAGGACAAAATGTCGTTGACCACCTTATGAAGCCGCGGAATTTCTTTATATTTCTCCGAAACGCACTGCCAGATTTCTTCTACTGTAATATCCTCATAACCCAGCATTGCAAATTCTTGTGCTTTAATCTCGCACACGTACGCCAGCTTCTCGTCAAGCGGCTGTTTCTGTATCATAGGTAAAGCCTCCTGTCTCCGTTAATTTCAGGCATGTTTGCTTGGGGTACATGCATATGCTGTCAACAAATATGCATGGGAAAAGAGAGGACATATTATGACGAAACAAACATTTATGAAAGGAACGCTCATTCTTATTCTTGCCGGTCTGATTGTCAAAGTACTCGGCTTTATCAATCGGGTTATGCTGGCCCGGATTATCGGGGCGGAAGGTCTTGGACTGTATCAGATGGCAGTCCCGACGTTTGTCCTGATTATCTCCCTCGCCACCTTTGGTTTAAACGTCTCGGTGTCCAAGCTCATCGCTGAAGCGGATGCGCAGGGAGAGAGCGGAAAGGTACGGGCTATCCTGCAAATGTCCCTCGTTATCGTATTCGTACTTAGCATTGTCTTCACCGCGATCATGCTGGTGGGCGCTTCCGTAATTTCCCGTTATTTCCTTACTGACGAACGGGCATTTTATCCGCTCATAGCCATTGCACCCATCGTGCCCATTGTTGCCGTATCCTCGGTGCTGCGCGGCTATTTTCAAGGCAAACAGAACATGGTGCCGACCGCAAGCTCGCAGGTCGTAGAACAAATTGTCCGCATGTTTACCGTCATCATTCTCGCATCCTGGCTTATGCCTCACGGGGTGGAATATGCTGCGGCGGGCGCAATGATCGGTGTCGTCCTCGGAGAAGGCGTCGGCATGCTAAGCCTCTTCCTCCAGTTCCGCAGACAGCGCTTACCGAAACTGCTGAAACGGCACAGCCTGTCCGGTCTGCTGGATAAGAACCGTGATACATTCCGCAGCCTCCTTGATATCTCAATCCCGGTTACGACCAGCCGGATCGTTGCCTCGTTGACATTTTTTATCGAGCCGATTGTCGTTGCGCAGAGCCTTTTACTGGCCGGGATTTCTGCGAGCACCGCAACCAGCTTTTACGGTCAGCTGGCTGGAATGGCCATTCCTCTCTTACTCTTTCCGACTTTTATTACGTATTCGCTTTCAGTTTCGCTCGTTCCTGCTGTCGCGGAAGCCGCTGCACAAAAAAATGACAAACTTATCTATCGTCGAATCTATCAATCCGTTCGGCTGGCACTCGTCATCGGTGCCCCCTGCGCCGCCCTGCTGTATGTCTTTGCCGAACCGTTGGCCACCCTGTTGTATCACGATGAAAAAGTCGGGCATTTTCTGAAGCTGATGGCCCCTTACTCTATCTTTCTGTATTTTCAGGCGCCGCTGCAGGCCGCACTTCAAGGGCTTGATCATGCGAAGGTGGCAATGCGCAACACCATCATCGGCGCTCTGTTGAAAACGGCCGCCATCTTTCTGCTCGCATCTCGTCCGGAGCTTGGCGTTGACGGAGTGGTACTCTCGGTCAATATCAGCATTCTATCGGTAACGCTCCTGCATTTCTTCAGCATCAGCAAAATCACGGGCTTCACAATAGAAGTAAAAGATTTGGCTAAAGTGGCATTCAGCGTAGCGCTTTCCGGTTATACCACCCTGCATATGACACGCTACTGGTCGCATTTGATGGATTTATCACAAGCGATGCTGCTCGCCTCCTGTCTGGGGCTTATCATTTATACGCTGCTGCTTATCTGGCTGCGGGTGCTCGGCAAGCAGGATGTGCAGCGTATTCCATGGGTCGGAGCGGCACTTGCCCATTTCCTTCCTAAACGCTAAAAAACCAAAAGCAGACAGAAAATAAGGCGTTATTTCCTCTGTACCGAATGGCATTCTTCCAGACGTCGGAAAGACATCCTTTTTTTGTCTGCTTTTCTACAGCCAGCGCTTTCGTTTGAAATAAAGAAGCATAAGGGCGATTACGGTGAATAATACAGCCATGATTATCCAGAAGCTGTATGCCTTTTCCTCTCCCGGCAAAGGCACATTCATGCCCATCAGTCCGGTAATAAACGTAAGCGGCATCATGATAGTAGAAATAATCGTCAGAATCCGCATGGTCTCCGTCGTCTTGGCGCTTACGATAGAGTAGTACGTATCAAGCGCTCCGTTTACGAGATCGCGAAACGTCTCCGTCGAATCGACGATGCGTTCAAGATGGTCGACTAAGTCGATATAGAACGGAATGTTTTCCTCATTGATTTCAAACAACATGGTCCCATTTACAGGTGCGAAAATTCTCTTCTGCGGCAGGATTACGCGGCGGATTAAAATGATGGTCCGCTTCAGTGCCAGGAATTCCTCGGTAATCTCTTCCATTTGATGTTCGTAGATTTCATCTTCCAATTCGTCAATCCGGACGCTAATCCGGTCCATAATCGGAAAATATTCATCCGTAATACCATCGACAATGGAATATAGCAGAAAATCCGGCCCCCGGTTCATAAACTGCTTGCTGTGCAGGCTTGTCGCCGCAATCCGCCCGATCGAAGGCATGGGCCGTTTATGAATCGTTACAATATAATTCAGTCCTAAGAATACATTCAGCTCAAGTGTAGTAATCTCATTATCGCTTTCCTCATTGTAGCGGAGAGCATGAATGACGAAAAAATAATAGTCTTCATAGTCGTCGACTTTTGCCCGGGGGCTTACATGCAGGCAGTCTTCGATCGCCAGTGGGTGAAACCCGAAAATGTCGGCCACATACTGCAGCTCGTCGTTGCCCACGTCGTACAGATCAATCCAGAGCAGATCTTCCGGCGAGCGCAGGAAGCTATGCACCTGATTCAGGTCGACGTCATGCTGCATCGCTTGCTGTGAATGGTTATAAAAATATGTTTTAATCACAAATTTCCACCCCCTGTCATACAGGCAGGCAGGCGCCGGGCACGCCCGCTGCTTTTATCATCATACGAAAAAACATCCACGCTTTCAAACAGAAATATGGAAAAAACCACCATAGCTTCCCAGCAGCAACCCCGGCATGAACATCACGGGAAGGACAGATAACTTTTACGGTACGAAGGAAAAGAGGAAAGAAAACGAGGGAATGATTTCATGGTTTTCACACAAAATGGCGCAGTCCTCAGCATAATTCGTCCTCCCTATTCATAGGATTGTACAAAAAAGCGAGGTGTATCCCATGCTGAAAATGAGCCAAATAAAGCTCCCCATGCTGGCCGGATTTATCTATACTTTCACCATTGTTCTACTCGGTGCCGTCGTTACTTCTCTCATTCTCGCCTTTACCGAAACACGCGAATCTTCCCTTCCGACTGTCGTCTACACGGTAAACGGGCTTGCCCTGTTCGTCGGCGGTTTCGTCTCCGGCAAGCGCGGCGGCATGAAAGGCTGGTACTACGGCGGCATGACTGGCATTCTCTATTCCATCTTCATCACATTGCTCAGCTTCCTCGGCTTCGATGCCAAACTCGGTATAAGCAGCCTCTATCACCTTCTGCTCGCATTCCTGGTTGCGGCAGTCGGGGGAATCATCGGAGTTAACTTGTCGAAGAAATAAGCGCAGCCTATCAAATAGCTTTAAGTTAGTAGAAAAAGGTCCAAAAACTTGACTTGTGCGCTTCCTCATAGAATATAACACGAAAAAAAGCGGGGGGCACCCGCTTCCTTATTATTAGCCTTCTTTATTCCTGTGAAAATTGTGA
>NZ_BJXX01000021.1 GCF_007991215.1 Aneurinibacillus danicus | reverse complement strand
AAAAGTCAGCCGCTCTTCCCCTCATTTTCATGCCGGGGGTGCGGCTGAGATGCCATGGTCGTTTTCTGTACAGCCGGCTACTTCTGTACATTTTCGCCGACAACGGATTGTACGGCCATCTTCTCGAATGTCAGCTTCTGGCCACCGGCGTTGACAACGATGGTATTGTTTTCTTCATTAATCAGGTCAATTGTGCCATGCAGACCGCCGATCGTGATGATTCGGTCCCCCTTTTTCAGTGCCGCAAGCATTGCATTGCGCTGCTTTTGACGCTTCTGATTCGGACGAATCAACAAGAAATAGAAGATGGCAAACATGACCACCCACAATAATATTTGCTGCATACCCGCGCTCATGATACTCCTCCTTTTTTATTACATATATTCTTGCCAGTCCACGTTCTTTTCTAAAACATATAGGTTTGTCTTATGCTGAAAAAACAGAGTACCGGCGAAATTCCATATCTAGAAACCTCGCGTTTCCGTAATACCGTATCTGGCGAAGAACTCGTCACGGAAATCGCCCAGACGATCGTCCATAATCGCCTGGCGTACCTGCTTCATCATGTTGATAAGGAAATGCAGGTTATGATACGTCGTCAGCCGCACGCCAAGAATCTCATCACAATGAATTAGATGGCGGATATACGCCCGCGTATAATTGCGGCACGTATAACAATCGCAGTTCGGGTCAAGCGGGCTGAAGTCGCGCGCATACTTCGCGTTGCGAATCACCAGACGACCCTGGCTCGTCATGCATGTCCCGTTACGCGCAATCCGCGTCGGCAGCACGCAGTCAAACATATCGATACCGCGAATCGCCCCTTCAATCAGCGCATCCGGAGAGCCGACCCCCATCAGATAGCGAGGCTTATTCGCAGGCAGAAGCGGTACGGTATAATCTAGCACTTCATACATCAGATGATGCGGCTCCCCTACACTTAAACCGCCGATTGCATATCCCGGGAAATCGAGCGATGTAATATCGCGCGCACTCTGCTCGCGCAGTTCACGGTACATGCCGCCCTGCACGATGCCGAACAGCGCTTGATCATGCGGACGCTTATGGGCTTTCAAACAGCGCTCCGCCCAGCGGGTTGTCCGCTCCATGGACGGCTTTACGTATTCAGGATCGGCAGGATACGGAGCGCATTCGTCAAATGCCATAATGATATCCGCTCCAAGTGCGTTCTGAATCTCTATCGCTTTCTCCGGACTGATAAACAGCTTCTCTCCGCTCAGATGGGAACGGAACGAAACTCCTTCTTCATCAATCTGACGCAAATTGCTCAGACTGAATACCTGAAATCCTCCGCTATCCGTCAAAATGGCGCGATCCCAATTCATAAACGAATGAAGACCACCCGCTTCCGCCACCAGATCATGGCCGGGACGCAGGAGGAGGTGATACGTATTGCCCAGAATAATCTGCGCTTCCATCTCCTTCAGCTCTTCCGGGGTCATCGTCTTTACTGTTGCCAGCGTACCGACCGGCATGAAGATCGGTGTGTCAATCGTGCCGTGCGGCGTATGCAGTTTGCCGAGCCGCGCGCCGGTCTGCTTGCATGTCTTTATTAATTCATAGCGTACTGCCAATGTTGGTATCCTCCTATATACATTACACTTGACGAATCGATATCCTTGTTGTGGTTGCCAGGATATCTTACCTCATGCATTTTTTTATAAAATTAGCATGGCGTCGCCGAAACTGAAAAAGCGATATTCTTGTCGAACCGCTTCATCGTATGCGCGCAAAATATTCTCCCGGCCCGCCAGCGCACTTACCAGCATGACGAGCGTCGATTTCGGCAGATGAAAGTTGGTTACCAGCCCGTCAATGACGGAGAACTCATAACCCGGATAGATGAAGATGCTTGTCCATCCTTCTTCCGCGACCAATTTGCCGCCGTATTTTCGGCCGATCGTCTCGAGCGTACGGCAGGATGTGGTCCCTACGGCTATAATACGTCCGCCGTTCGTTTTGGTTTCATTAATTATGCGCGCATTTTCTTCCGTCAGTGTATAGAACTCGCTGTGCATCTCATGCTCTTCTACGGTATCGACTGAGACCGGGCGAAACGTCCCGAGTCCGACATGCAGGGTAACGAACGCAAGGTTTACGTCCATCGCCTTCAGCTCTTCAAGATATTCTTCCGTAAAGTGAAGGCCCGCAGTCGGTGCAGCGGCGGATCCGCGATGTTTCGCGTACACGGTCTGATATCGTTCGTTGTCTTCAAGCTGGGCTTTAATGTACGGCGGCAGCGGCATCTCGCCGAGCTGATCCAGCAGTTCATTGAAAATACCGTCGTATTCAAACCGAACCACACGTCCGCCCACATCCGTACTTTCTTCACACTCGGCGATAAGCAGACCATCACCAAATACAATGCGTGTACCCGGCTTTACTCTCTTACCTGGTCGAACGAGCGTCTCCCAGCGGTCCTCTCCAAGCGGCTTTAACAGCAGCACTTCAATATGGGCACCGGTTCCTTCTTTCACGCCAAAAAGCCGGGCAGGAATCACCCTCGTGTCATTAAGCACGAGCGTGTCGCCGGCTTTCAAATAGCGTTTTAAATCGGTAAACGTCCGGTGCTCTACTTCGCCGGTCCGCTTATCGAGCACAAGCAGACGCGAGCTTGTTCTATCCGGGAGCGGATTCTGCGCAATGAGCGTTTCCGGCAAATAAAAATCGAAATCGTTGACATCCACTGTCTATCCCTCAACTTTGTTTTCAGTCATCAGTATAACGTTCTTTATCATACCGATTTTTTCTCGTTCATGCAAGAAATAGACATGGCCCAGCGCATTAATTTTGCGTTCCGTATTCTCCGGTGATTTGCGCGGGGGCATAATAGAAGTCCAGAATATCCCGATACGTTTTGCCTTCTTTCGCCATTTGCTGGGCACCCCACTGGCTCATGCCGACGCCGTGCCCGTATCCGCTGCCGTTAAACGTAACGGAAGTAAGCACCGGTTGGCTGGCCGTACCGTTCCCGCTCTGACTTACGGCTTTCTTTTGTTCTGCTCCTTGAATTACAAGATTTGCGCCTGTGCTTGCCTTAGTAGTGGTGCTGCTGGCAATTACCAAACCGCCCGCCTCTTTGCGTGCCGTGGTCACATCACTGTTGATGGCCAGCAGTTCTTTAACGGATGCGGGTGTCGGTGTGCTATAATTCGCCTGCACGGTATAGCGTGCGCTTCTTAATCCGAGTACCGTGCGTGCCTCATCTTTGGATAGATGAAGCTCGCCCTTATCTCCTTCAATGGCCAAATCCGCAACTCGTCCAGAAGGATACGTTTGTTTTACCTCTATTTTCTTTATCGTACCTACAGCCGGTGTTCGGTTCTTGATTTTATCCTGAAGTTGGGCCAGTGTCAGCGTCTGCTGCCAGCTCCGATCTTTCGTCCCGCTGGCCGCATCATACGGATCCGGCTTGGCTGTCAGGTAGGGTACACCTGAACCCTTCCACACATTCTCGGCCGCTTCCGTGTAACCACCGTTGCTGGAGCTGTACACCGCGTCAATTAAGCTTCCATTGTATGAGAGAACTTCCCCTTTTGTTTCCTCAACCGCCAGATTGGAATTTTGATTCTCATTTGTTACGCCTTTATACACCTGATACTGAACTGTATCGTTAATATAACCACCTGGTTGCGTGTTGAGCTTACGTACGGCGTATGTGCGCGCTGCCACTGCCTGAGCTTTCAGCGCTTCCCGATTCCAGCTGGTGTACATCTCGCTCGGTACGACTCCTTTGAGATAGTTTTCCATCCCGACGATATTAATCGGGATGATGCGCTGGATCGTTCCTTTATATCCAACACGCAATTCCAGCCCACCGCGATAAGAATATGCTGTTTTCCCTTCCACTTTTAAAGTGGCGGCTTCTCCATCCGGAAGCGACGGTGTTAGCGTAAGTGTACTGACTCCCTGGACAAGCGGAACAGGCATACCCATTTGTCCGAATCGATAGAGACTAAGCGCTCCATTTTCCAGTTGCACGAAATACTTCTGTCCCGCAATCAGGATGAACGACGGCTGCCCCTCCACCGTATAATTGCCGTTAACGGTAAACGTCATTGTCGTCAATGCTTCCGTCGAACTCAG
Source organism: Aneurinibacillus danicus (assembly GCF_007991215.1). Lineage (GTDB taxonomy): Bacteria > Bacillota > Bacilli > Aneurinibacillales > Aneurinibacillaceae > Aneurinibacillus > Aneurinibacillus danicus. The sequence continues at coordinate 6,218 of NZ_BJXX01000021.1, read as the reverse complement.
CGCAAACGGAGCCGTTAACTCCACCTTTACAACCGGCTCTTCCGCGGCGTGCGCCGGGCCGGCGAACGGCAGCATAAGACCGAGACTCAATACAACCGGAAGTACTTTCCCCAATTTCATCTATTTATCAACCTTTCTCCCTCTAGAATTTCTATATATCTATGGATATTCTACCAGAAACTCTAGCTTAATTTTCCAAGTCTATTAATTTAGACGAGCAAAGAGGAAAAAGGTCGCAGAAAAATCCTTTATATATGCAAATGCGGATTGCGTGTTTCCATATCTGCCGTATTGGCGGCGAATTCTTCCGCCTCTTCGGGCAGCAGTTGTGAAAATTCAACCTGCTCCGCATGCGTCTTTACTACATGTACGGCTCGACGCAACAAATCGGCACAGGAAATCGGCGTACCAGTAAGTTCAGATAGAGAAGCGACGGTCTCGGGGCGCACTACAGGATATGTATCACCTTCCCGGGCGGCCGCTGCATAGAAGCCGCGCACAAGCTCCGCCCGCTCCCCTCCGCTGCCGTCCGCCAGCAGAAACGCCTGTACAGCGACCGCACCGCGCCGTCTGCGCTGAGCTAATCCCCCGAACTTCCGCCCGTCGATAGCGACGTCAAAATCTCCGGGACAATACGATCCCTGTACTTCTCCCGTTTCAACCGTCACGCCATAAGGCATAAGTATCTGTTCAATAAACTCGACCATCGCCCGATAACCGGCATGAATATCTGTAAACACGTCTTCTGTAGGGAGAATAAGCGACAGATTCAAAACGCCGTCATCAAGTACTACCGCCGCCCCGCCTGAGTTCCGCACCACCGGCAGATAACCGCGCTCCTTCAAATAAGCCAATCCTTGTTCAATACCCTGCAGTTTGTAATCGACATTGCCCATCACGACATTTTGGTGATGGACCCAGGCACGCAGCGTCGCTGGACTGTGTTTCAAGCGCACGGATGTACATAGCGTGTCATCCATCGCAAATGAATACAGCGCATGAAACGAAGGATGTGTTTTTGTCTGATCCACGATGCGCCATATACGCTGCCCGAATAAACCTTTCTCTTGTTTCATCCTTAAATCTCCTCTGGTTTTTTGCATTTAACGGAAAAAACGAAACAGATAGAACAGAAGAGAAAGAACCACGCTTACAATGATACTGGTCATAACCGGAAAATAAAATCGAAAATTCTCTTTTTCAACGACAATATCCCCCGGCAGACGTCCCAGGTTCAGAAATCGTCCTCCCACCTGCCAGATGAGGCCGATAATGATGAGGATAACGCCGAAGATAACCAGCATTTTCGCTACCGGATTCATACGCCTGGCACCTCCCTGCCGAAATAATGATAGGCGTGCGGCGTAACTACACGCCCACGCGGTGTTCGCTGCAAGAAGCCAATCTGCATGAGATATGGCTCACATACATCTTCGATGGTCGCCGCTTCTTCACTTACGGTCGCAGCCAGTGTATCAAGACCAACCGGCCCGCCGGCGAATGTGTCCATAATAGAGCGCAGCAGCTTGTGATCAATCTCATCCAATCCCATCCGGTCTATCTGGATACGCTCCAGTGCTTCACACGCCAGTTCTCCGGTGATCACACCGTTGCCCTGCACCTGCGCAAAATCACGCACCCGTTTCAACAGTCGGTTCGCGATTCGCGGCGTCCCGCGCGAACGGCGCGCAATCTCTTCCGCCCCTTCACCGCGAATCTCGACATCGAACAATTCAGCCGCCCGCATCACAATATAGGCAAGCTCGTCCGTCGTATAATACTCAAGTCGGCTCACTACACCGAAACGATCTCTTAGCGGCGCAGACAACATCCCTGCACGGGTCGTTGCGCCAACGAGCGTAAACGGCGGGAGATCGAGACGCACCGATTTGGCACCCGGTCCCTTGCCGATAACGATATCAAGCGCAAAGTCCTCCATTGCAGGATACAGCACCTCTTCTACGCTGCGCGGCAGGCGGTGAATTTCATCGATAAACAACACATCGCCAGGCGAGAGCGCGGTCAGAATCGCGGCCAGATCACCAGGCCGTTCAATTGCCGGTCCGGACGTCGTGCGCAGGTTAACGCCCAGCTCATTGGCGATAATCATGGACAGTGTCGTTTTTCCGAGTCCGGGCGGTCCGTACAGCAGTACATGATCAAGCGCTTCGCTGCGCAACTTGGCCGCCTCGATGAAAACCTTAAGGTTCTCTTTAATCTGGTTCTGGCCAATGTATTCGGCCAGATAGCGGGGTCTGAGGCTGAATTCCATATTGGATTCCTCCATGTCATGCGCATGGGCGGAAATCATTCTTTCCTCCACTATTTATCCCCCCTTACGTTGTTAAAAATAACTGCAACGCTCGTTTGACAATCCTGTCTGTAGAAGCCAGATCGGCTCCCTCTTTCTCCAGTTTTTTCATGACTTTTTGGATTTCCGCCTGGCTATAGCCAAGCGCGCCGAGCGCCTCCATCGCCTCCTGCTTCGGCTCTTCGAACGCATGGAAGAGCGTCGGTTGATTTCCTGGCAGAGCTTCCGGCTCTCCTTCCACTTGAATCACCGCTTTCTCCTGGACAGGCAGCGCCTTAAGCTTGTCTTTCAAATCCAGAATGATTCGTTGTGCGGTCTTCTTGCCGACACCCGGGAAGCGTGTCAGAAATTCGATATTTTCCTGGGTCACGGCAGCAATAATCTGCTCGGGCGTCCCGGCTGAAATCATCGCCAGCGCTCCCTTAGGCCCGATGCCTGATACGTCTAACAGCTTGCGAAATAAATCCCGCTCGTTCCGCGTCGAAAAACCGTACAGATGGACGGCATCTTCACGTACATAATGATGTGTATATATCCGTACTGTTTCATGCTCCCCTTCACGATATTGAAACGGATTGCCCGAGAAAATGCGATAGCCAACACCATGTGACATGACCACGACGCAATCGGTTTCCACATAGGCAACCTGGCCTTCGATAAAATCAATCATTCCCAGTTCCTCCTGCTCCTACAACAAACCTCGATTCTTTTATTGTACACCATATCAGGAAATACGAACATACATTTCAATTCCAGGATTTTGTTTTAAAATTTCAAAAAAGTTGTATTGATATTTGTTTGAACTTTTCGTATACTGTCTTTCGGTTATAATTTTTATATTACTCATAACATAACAGATAAATAATTTATGAGTAGCGCAATGTACCAACCAGAGGAGGACAATATGAATAAACTATTTCGCAGAAAACCAATCGATGCAATGCTTGGCCAGCGTAAAGAAACAGGGCTGAAGCGTTCACTCGGGGCACTCGATCTGGCCATGCTGGGTGTCGGTGCTATCATCGGAACCGGTATTTTCGTTTTGACGGGGGTCGCTGCCGCAGAACACGCCGGCCCTGCTCTTGTTATCTCGTTCATTCTTTCCGGATTAGCCTGTGCGTTTGCCGCTTTATGCTATGCAGAATTTGCTTCTACAGTGCCAATTGCCGGGAGCGTCTACACGTATACGTATGCAACGATGGGTGAGCTTATCGCCTGGATGATCGGATGGGATTTGATACTGGAATACTTGCTGGCCACCTCTGCTGTTGCCAGCGGCTGGTCAGGCTATTTTCAGTCGCTGCTTCAAGGTTTTGGAATTACAATCCCCGCTGCGCTTGCCTCCGCGCCGGGAGCGGGCAAAGGTGGATTTATGGACCTGCCCGCCTTTATTATCATCATGATCGTAACCTGGCTGCTGGGCAGGGGCATCCGGGAAAGTGCGCGTGTCAACAATATTATGGTAGTAATCAAAATTGCGGTCGTTCTGCTATTCATCGTCATTGGTGTATGGTATGTTAAGCCGGAGAACTGGACACCGTTCATGCCGTTCGGCTTCTCCGGAGTGGTAGCCGGTGCCGCCACTGTATTCTTCGCTTATATCGGATTCGACGCAGTATCTACCGCAGCAGAAGAAGTGCGCAATCCGCAGCGCGATTTGCCGCGTGGTATTATTGGCTCACTGGTTATATGTACCATCCTGTACATTGCAGTTTCGGCCATTCTAACAGGTATTGTGCCGTACAATCAGCTTAATGTAAATCATCCTGTAGCGTTCGCACTGACTTACATTCAAAAAGATGCGTTCGCCGGCTTGATTTCGCTCGGTGCCATTACCGGGATGACGACCGTTCTCATCGTTATGCTCTACGGCCAAATTCGCGTCTCCTTTGCAATGAGCCGTGACGGATTGCTTCCGACGTTTTTCTCAAAGGTACACCCGACATTCAAAACACCGTATGTGAATACATGGACAACCGGATTCATTGCGGCGCTGATTGCAGCCTTTATCGACCTCGGCACTCTTGCTCATCTGGTCAATATGGGAACCCTGTCGGCGTTCGTGCTCGTATCGGTCGCCGTCATCGTACTGCGGCGAACCCATCCGGAGCTGCCGCGCGCTTTCCGCGTACCGGCTGTACCGCTAATACCTGTGCTTTCTATTTTAACCTGCGGTTACCTGATGATTAACTTGCCGCCTGAAACGTGGACTGCATTTGTCATCTGGCTGGCTATCGGATTAGTTGTATACTTCTTATACTCGCGTAAGCACAGCGAACTGGAAAAATAAGAAGAAAAACTCACGGTTTTTTCTGCTTTTACGAATTAAAAGACGGAGCGGCTTTTCCGCTCCGTCTTTTTTCTCGCTATTTAAGCTGTACGGCCGCTTCTTTCTCTTCGTTTGAGAATTCGCTATAAGTAGAAATAATCGAATTGTATTCGGCCGCATCCGTAATATGGATGCCTTTACGCAGCAACTGCAGCTCCTCCGGCGGCAGACTGGATTCTAGCTTCTTTGTATCCAGTCGAAAAAAGGTCTGGATTACCTGCCCTTTCTCAGGCAGACCGTCAAACAAAGTCAGCTCTCCGTCCGCTCCGAGACCAAAATATGCATTTTCTTTGCAATGCGGCGATAGATCGTTAATTTTTTTCTCAAATGTATATACATTGCGGTTGCGTGAGACAAACGTCCAACCTTGATAACGTCTGAGCAGTTCATCCACAGACGCTACGGTCTCCCGTTTCGTCTCTTCTTCCGTCTCTCCGCATATATACTCCCGCTTTAATACCAGATCGACTGTTTGCGCTACAGCCTCATTTCCTTTTAATTTCTCGATGGCGGAGTATAAATACCATGTTCCCCCGCTTATTACCACGATGAATAAGAGCGATAAAGCCAATAGTGTTCTCCAGTGCTTTGGAAGCGGCTTTCGAATCATACGCATCCCTTCTTTGCCTGAATGAAATTTTTATTCCCCATCTTTCCCCGCTCAAAGAAATTTTATACATGATATCTGCCTACCGTAGCAAATCGCCCGCCCATGCATATGATGTAAGGTAATTTTCACAGAAAGGATGGTCGATGACATGAAAATCCACATCGTAAAAAAAGGAGACACCTTGTGGAAAATTGCGCAGAAATACAACCTGGACTTTGAGACACTGAAAAAGGTTAATACACATATCAAAAATCCGGATAAAATTTCTCCTGGCATGAAAGTGAAAGTCCCAACGACCGAAGTGCCGCTAAAAAACAATATGACCGTGAAAGAAATGCAAGTGAAAGAATTGCCGGTAAAAGAAGCGCCAATAAAGGAAAAACCGGTGAAAGAACAACCGGCGGTGACGGAGCAGCCGACAACGAAGCCCCAACCGGAAAACCCTGAAATAAGCATGATGGAGATGGACATCAACATCCAAATGCCGACGATGCCGACTAAGGAATCGCCGGTGAAAGAAGCACCCAAAAAAGAAAAGCCGATGCCGGCTCCGATGCCAAGCCCAGTACCGATGCCTGAAATGAAACCGACAGCGCCTGTGCAGATTACACCGCAACCCATACCGGAAATGAAACCGATGGCACCGCCAAAAGAAGAGCCAACAATGCCCGTACAGGTCATACCGCCTCCGCAGCCCATGCCGATCATGCCTATGGTGCCGCAAATGCCCATGATAGGGTATTGTCCACCTATGCCAATGTATGCGCCGTATGAGCATCACAAGGAAAGCAGTTCCTGCTCGTCATCTATGGAAATGCCTCATATGATGCCATACGCGCAACTGCCGGCTATACAACCTATGATGCCGAATGAACCGTTTCCCATGATGCCGAATGTTCAACTGCCCGCCATGCAGCCCATAATGCCGAATGTTCAACTGCCCGCCATGCAACCCATAATGCCGAATG
>NZ_BJXX01000020.1 GCF_007991215.1 Aneurinibacillus danicus | reverse complement strand
AACAGCTCCCTATGATGTCCAATGAACAAATACCGACAAAAAAAGATACGGTGCAAGACGACTCGTCCTCTCCCCACTATGAAGAAGCACCCATGATGCCGTCTGCTCAACTGCCAACAATGCAATCAATCATGCCATATGGTGGACACGGTCATATAGGAACGGGCTGCGGAGCTTGCCGAATGCCAGGAGGATATCCGTCCGCTACGGCGAATATTATGAATCCGTACACATATTCGCCCATGATGCCGGCACATCCGCATATAATGGCGCCGTCCTACGGGTCTGCCTATGCCCCGTATGGTTGCTATCCGCAGATGACAATGCCAACACAAATCTACAAAGACAGCTGCGGCTGCCAGGACAGCAGTTCCGCTTCCAGCTCGTCGCATTGCTAACCGTCCGGGCGGGCTCAGATAAGAGCCCGCCTTTTTCATATGAAAATAAGGAAAAAAGAAAGAGGGAAAGAGGATCTGACGAAGAAAAAGGCATTCGCCTTTTTCTCCATTGAAATCGTATTCTCGTTCTTTTCTCTCTTTTCCCTTCCACAAACGTCAGCCGCCCTTCCCTCGATTTTCCTATCGGGGTCGCGGCTGAGACGCCATGGTCGTTTTCTATGTATTTATGACAGGAGGAGGCTTATGAGCCAAGAATTAGCCGCCGCAATCGAAAAAATGTACCATTGCCGCGTCACGCGCATAAGGCCGAAACGTACCGTCTGGCTCTGCGATACAAATCGCGGCAGCTGGGTTATAAAAGGCTATACCGAATTTAAAAAAGCGGCCTGGGTCACCTATCTCTCTCAAACGCTGCACCAGCGCGGCTTCCATGATGTCGTCCGCTACATTCCGACCATCCAGAACGTCCCGGTTTTTAAGTGGAAGAATAGCTACGTGACGGCTATGGAGCGAATACCCGGCAGAGAAGGAAGCTATTTTCATAGAATGGATATTTTACATTCACTGCGAAAACTGGCAGAATTTCATCTGCACAGCATGCATATTCCGGGAGGTCCGCCACCGGAAGAAGGTGTACCCTTACTTGTTAAATGGGAAAAGCGATATGAAAGTTTTGTTCAAATTTATAACCAAATCCAAAATGGAAGTGTCAGACAAAATCGCCTGACGAATCTTATACAAAACGGTGCTCCTTCTATCCTTCAGGAGGCTGAATATGTACTTGATATTGCCAGAAAATCTGCGCTTGCCGTCGAATATGCGAATTCATTTTATCAACAGCACGTTGCACACAAAGATCTGGCCAGCCATAACTTTCTGCTGAGCGGCATCCGCAGCTCCATTATCGATTTGGATACGGCCGCCTATGACACACCGTTGGTCGACATTATCCAGCTCATTAACCGTGCGCTTGTCCTGCAGGAATGGGACTTATCGATATTTAACGAAGCGATCGAGGCATACCGGCAGATTCGCCCTTTATCGGATGCGCAGGTGGCACTTATCTTTCTTCTGCTGCGCTTTCCCGATAATTACATGCGCGAAGTGACCGGCGTATTCGAAAAGCGCAAGAACTTTCAGGCCAGCCGTGTTGAGTACTATCTGGCAATCATTATGAAAAACTGGCGGCGCAGGGAACGCTTCTTCGCGGGGTATGAACATTTCATTTATACGTGAGATTTTGCTAAAAGCCGCTTTGCTCTTTTCTTTTTCTTGTGCTACACTGAGAGTTGGATTTTTGTGCAGTGCGCCGGACGCGCACGGAATACGAGAGAAAGAGGGTTTGATGCATGGCGGGTCATTCCAAGTGGAAAAACATTCAGCATCGTAAAGGTCGCCAGGATGCGGCGAAGGCGAAGCTTTTTACGAAAATCTCGAAAGAAATCTATCAAGCTGCGCGGTCAGGCGGAGCGGACCCGAATACGAACTCACGCCTGAAAACTGCAATTGCGAAAGCAAAAGAAGCCAATATTCCGAATGATAATATCGAACGTACACTTAAGAAAGCAACCGGACAGTTGGACGGTGTCACATACGAAGAGATTATTTATGAAGGATACGGACCGGGTGGTGTGGCCGTAATGGTAGAGGCCCTGACGGATAACCGGAACCGCACGGCAGCCGATATACGTCACATTTTCACAAAGAACGGCGGCAATCTGGGTGAATCCGGCTGCGTCAGTTTCATGTTTGACCGCAAAGGTCTGATCGAAATCAGCCGCGAAGATACCGACCTGGACGAAGACTCTGTTATGATGGCGGCACTGGATGCCGGAGCGGAAGATTTTGAGGCATCCGAGGAAAGCTTTGAGATTAAGAGCTCGCCGGAAGATTTTGAAACGGTACGCACCGCGCTCGAAGAAGCGGGTTACGAACTGGATACGGCCGAAATTTCAATGATTCCGCAGAATACAATTAAATTGACCGGCGATGATGCATTAAAAATGCTGAAGCTTATGGAAATGCTTGAAAGCAACGACGATGTACAGGACGTATACGCAAACTTTGACATCGATGAAGAAGAAATGGCGAAAATTCAATAAGCAATTGGAAAAACGGAGGATGTTATTTCCTCCGTTTCTTTTTTCTTACATAGCTGTATTCTATTTTTTATGAGCGAAGGGATAATTCAGCACCATTACGCTGTTTGATAAATACTGGATATGTGCCAAGGAAGCGTACCTGGCAGCCAAGCGCTTCCATCTCAGCAAATGCGCCCGGAAGCAGCACGTCATCCATCTTCTGTTCAATATCAATCACAAAATGGTAGTTGCCAAGACCGGTTTTCGTTGGCCTGGATTCAATGCGCGACAGGTTGATACGCCGCCATGCAAACGCGGAGAGCACCTGGTGCAGCGCACCGGGGAAATCGGAAGGCATCGTAACGAGAATCGTCGTCTTGTGCTTCTCCGAATCCGGCAGTACCAAGGGCTTCTCTCCCAGTACGATAAACCGGGTGAAATTGTTTTCCGTGTCTTCAATATTTTCAGCCAGCAGCATAACCGGGTACGAATGCACCGCCTGCATCGCCGAAATAGCCACCCACGGCTCTTCCGGATGCTCGCTGACAAGGCGTGCCGCTTCCGCCGTGCTGCTGACATATTCGATCTCAGCATGCGGCAAGTAATCGCGCAGATAGTTATGGCACTGCGCGATGGCCTGCGGATGGGACAATACTTTCGTAACGTCCGAAAGCGCAAGCGGATGCTCGCGCTTTGCACAGGACAACTGGTGTGAGATCGGAATGATCAATTCACTTAAGATAGGCAGATTAATTTTATGGATGATCCAATCGAGCGTCAGGTTGACAGATCCCTCCAACGAATTCTCCCAGGGAACAACCGCATAATTCACCTTGCCGTCCGCCGCCGCTTCCAGGCAATCCGGAATAGTACGGTACGGGCGAAATACGTCGTCTTCCTCCCGGAAAATCAGACGCGCCGCTTCTTCTGTATTTGTGCCGCGCGGGCCTAAAAATGCAAACGTTCTCTCCATACTTATTAGCTCCTTTGTTCAGTCACGCCGGAAAAGAAGTGCTCTACCTGCACGCCGGTTTCGTCAGGGACAAGGCGCATGATCGTACAGCCAATGCCGTATTCAGCCAGTGTTCCCACCATAAATGCCTGAAGCGCGTCAGTCGGCTTCCGCTTGTCGACCAGAGCGATAATGGTCGGTCCCGCACCGGACAATGCTGCGCCCACCGCTCCGTGCTCGTGTGCTTCCGCAAGGATTGTATCCAACCCCGGCACAAGGGGGACGCGGTACGGTTGATGAAAGACGTCTTTCATCGCCGTGCGAAGCAGTGACAAATTGCCCGTCACAAGCGCCCCTACCAGCACGCCGGTATGGCTCGCCGTATATACCACATCCTGGCGGCTGTACATAGACGGCAGCACGTCCCGGGCTTTCTCCGTCGACAGCATAAACTCCGGAATGACGGCAATCGCTTCGAGATGCTCAGGTACCGGAAAACGCACATAAGGTACGTGGTCTTTCTCCATCAGCGCCACAATGACACCTCCGAAGAAGGAAGCACCGACATTGTCCGGATGCCCTTCTTCCTCCGTAGCCATATAGTACAGCTCATCCGTTGTAAATGGCTTGCCTGCCAGCTCATTTGCGGCGACCAGTGCCCCGACAATCGCGGAAGCGCTGCTGCCCAATCCTCTTGTCAACGGAATATCTGAGGTTACATCGATGATGATCTCCGGTACCGCAAGCCCGGCTTTTTCAAATACACGGGCCGCAATCTGGTAAATCAGGTTGCTCTTATCCGTGGGAAGGCCGGAAAGGTTCGGGCCATGCAGGCGGACGACTGTCGTGTCCGCCACTTCCAGCGTGATGGTCGTATAAAGTTGAAAAGCCATGCCGATGGTATCGAAGCCCGGCCCGAGGTTGGCCGTACTGGCCGGTACTTTCACTTTTACCTTTCCGTTCTGCACCTTACACACCCGCTCCCTGGGTAATAATGCCAAGCACCGCTTCTTCCGTGCTTTCCACTACGACCGGATCTACGCCGACAGACTTCAGAGCAATGTTCGGGTCTTTCAGACCGTTGCCTGTCAGCACGCATACGACCTGCTGTCCGGCCGGAATGCGGCCCAGCTTACGCATCTTCATCAGTCCGGCAAGCGATGCCGCCGATGCCGGCTCTGCGAAGATTCCTTCCATGGACGCGAGTTTCCGGTACGCTTCCACAATCTCTTCATCCGTTACGTAATCAATGTGCCCGTTTGATTCGTCCCGGGCGGTCAACGCTAGATCCCAGCTGGCCGGGTTACCGATGCGGATGGCTGTCGCAAGCGTCTCCGGTTGTTCAATCGGTTCCCCTTTTACAAGAGCCGCCGCTCCTTCCGCTTCAAATCCGAACATGCGCGGTTTACTGTCCACGACTCCTGCTTCATAGTATTCTTTAAATCCTTTCCAGTATGCAGAAATGTTTCCTGCGTTTCCTACCGGAATGGCGAGAACATCCGGTGCTTTCCCAAGCGTATCACAGATTTCAAACGCAGCCGTTTTCTGGCCTTCCAGACGGTACGGGTTAACCGAGTTCACCAGCGTAATCGGGTGCTTCTCGCAGATATCGCGTACAATTTTTAGCGCCTGGTCGAAGTTTCCTTCGATCGCGATAATCTCCGCCCCGTAAATCATGGCCTGCGCCAGCTTGCCAAGCGCGATGTTGTTGTTCGGAATTAACACGATACAGCGCAGGTTAGCGCGGGCCGCATAAGCCGCAGCCGCTGCGGACGTGTTTCCGGTCGAGGCGCACATAATCGTATGACTTCCTTCTTCCACAGCTTTCGCTACCGCCATCACCATGCCTCTATCCTTAAATGATCCGGTCGGATTCAGCCCCTCATATTTGAAATAAACCTCCAAATCCAATTCTTCTGATAATTTCGGTGCAAAAATAAGCGGTGTATTTCCCTCATGCAATGTCAGCCGGGGTGTTTTCTCTGTCACCGGTAAATGTTTTGCGTAGCGTTCGATAATGCCAGCCATTATTTCTCCTCCCCACCTTCTACACGATACAGACTCTTCACTTCAGAGATGCTTGTAAGTTCTTCAAACTGCTTGCGGACTTCAAAAATGTTTCTGCGTGATGCATGGTGCGTAATCAGAATGATTTCCGACTGTTTACCTCCGTTGTACGGCTGCTGCAGGACTTGTTCTAAGCTTACATCATGATCGGCAAGAATGCGAGTGATTTGCGCAAGCACCCCGCGTTTGTCATCCACAATGAGACGCAGGAAATATTTCGAGACGATCTGATCGTCTGTTTTAAGCTGTTTCTCGCGGTACGGTGCAACGCTGCCGCGCCCGTTTACACCGAGCTTCATATTTTTCACGACAGTTACAAGGTCCGATACGACTGCGGTCGCCGTTGGCAGCTCACCCGCGCCCGGTCCGTAGAACATCGTCTCGCCCACGGCTTCACCGTGTACATAAATCGCGTTAAATACCCCGTTTACGGAAGCCAGCGGGTGCGTATGGTGCACAAGCGTCGGCTGCACGCTCACTTCGATCAGCTCGTCGTCACGCTGTGCGATACCAAGCAATTTAATCTCGTAGCCAAGCTTTTTCGCGTAGGAAATATCCTCCGCGCTTACCTTTGAAATCCCCTGGCAATCCACATCTTCAAGACTCATGTCTACATGGAAGCCGAGCGTGCTCAGAATGGCCATTTTGCGCGCCGCGTCATGGCCCTCCACATCAGCCGTCGGGTCGGACTCCGCGTAACCAAGCGCCTGTGCTTCTTTCAGCACTTCCGCATAGTCGGCGCCTTCCTGGCTCATCTTGGTCATAATGTAGTTGGTCGTACCGTTCACGATCCCCATCATCTTGGTAATGCGGTCGGACGAAAATCCTTCTACCAGCGCACGCAGAATCGGAATGCCGCCGGCCACGCTCGCCTCGTAGAATACATCGCAGCCTTTTTCCTGCGCTTTGGACAGAATTTCTGCGCCATGCAGCGCCATTAAGTCTTTATTGGCCGTGACAATGTGTTTGCCGTTTTCGAGCGCATTAAGAATGTACTCTTTCGCCGGGTGAATCCCGCCGATGACTTCGACAATGACGTCAATGTCAGGATTGCTGAACAACTCTGCCGCATCGGTCGTAATCATATTTCTATCGAGCGTTAAGCTGCGCGTTTTCTCTACGTCCTGAACAAGCACTTTCGCAATTTCGATGGAAAGCCCTGTTTGCTTCTGTAAATCCTCCTGGTGTCCTTGTACGATGCGCACGACGCCCGTGCCGACAGTTCCAAGGCCCATCAGTCCTACTTTTACCGTATTTTTTTGCATCCTCATCTCTCCTCAGAAATTTGTTTGTTTTTCTGTAAAAATCATGAGAAAAGAAAGAGGAGAAGAGGAAAAAAGATCCAGGGAAGAAAAA
>NZ_BJXX01000019.1 GCF_007991215.1 Aneurinibacillus danicus | reverse complement strand
ATATCGGGGTTGCGGCTGAGATGCCATGGTCATTTTTTGTTCATAAATAAAACAAACGAACGATTGTATATTACCCTCTGCCGACGATAACTGCCCGTTTCACGCCCTCAAGCGCGTTTAGCTCATCAAGAAAGTCGGTTGTAGACAGGCTCAACTGCCCCGTATCAATCGACAGAGCTACATTCGCCATGCCCTGCAGCGGAATCGTCTGGTTAATGGTTAAAATATTTCCGCCCCGCTCCGCCACGAATTTCAGCACCTGGGACAGAATGCCCGCCCGATGCTCAAGATTGAGCGATACGGTAATGATAACTTCGCGCGTCATGGAATTAAACGGAAAGATGCTGTCCTTGTATTTATAATAGGCGCTTCGGCTGAGTCCCACCCTCTCCACTGCTTCGTTCACCGTCTCTACCTCCCCGGAGTCGAGCAGCTTCTTGGCCTCGATCGTTTTGCTGATGGATTCTGGCAAAATATCGGCCCGAATTAAGTAGAACAGCTCCTCTTGTTTTTTCATACGTCCTCCCGGAAAAAACAAATGTTTATGTATAGTGGACATTATACTTCGTTTCTTTTTATTATACAAGAGATATTCGTTTATTTTTAAAATGTTTTTTCTCGCTTACGAATGGAGGGAAAGTATATTTCACTTTATCACTGTAAAGCAAAATATACTTTCCTATCCCATAAGAAAAACAGAGAGTCCATATCGGACCCTCTGCTTCTTTACCTTGAAACCGGGATGTCGACCTTCCAATCCACATCCGTATGCCGCTTCATAATGCGGGTTAGTGACAGGGTTAACTTCTTCGGTTCGTGTTTCAAGCCATAGACTCGCAGCGTACTTGTGAACTTGCGATTGCCCGATGCATCCGGATCTTCCTCGCCCCCTGATACCATCGCTTTATACGTCCTGCCGTTCTCGTCGGTAACCACCCAATGGGTGAATGTGCCGGTATTTTGGGGATGGACACCCTCCAGTTCAATAATCGCATGCGACTCATCTTCAAAGAACGGCGGGCGCTTCTTTATATCCCAGTCCCGCTTTACGACGAAACTCTTTATTTTAATCGTACTGCCCTGATATTGTCCTGTGACAGGACTTTTCTTCAGATTATCAGGAGTAAAGGAAAGGGAAAAATCTGAAGGTTCTTCCATATCGACCGCATCTAGCACGAATGTCAACCGTTTCGCTTCTCCGAGCGGTACAAATCCGTCCTTCCATACCGTGCGGCCGAACGGTTTATGCACTCCCGATGAATCAATCGGGTTCCTCTCCCGCTCGCCCGATGGCAGAACCGGACCCGATTTTCCCGCAACCACGCGTCCCTTTTCATCAAGCAGACGATAACTAATGCCATAGGTGTAATCCCTGTAAGCATCGGCTCCTTCTTCCGCAATCCCGAGCCGGTTTTCGCGTTCAACCAATTCCTGCAGTTTTTTCTTTGCGCTTCCTGTTATGCTTGTCTCAAATTCCAACTGGCTTTTGGTAGGAGCGAACAGCAGGGTCTTAATGTTAATACTTACTCCCTGCCCGGTTGTATGCTGCAGATTAACCGCCGTGCTGCGCGTAGCCTCCAGCCCTTTCTTCATGTCTACGGGAACCTGCAGCTCCCACCGTCCTTCTTTGGCTCCAATGCCCGCGAATCCCCCTACGCGCGAAAGCTCAAAATGTACGACGGCTTTTTCCGGAATGTTGTTCTCCAGTTGAAAACCGATGATTCCATACGGATCATTGCGTCCCCAGCTTGACATGTCTGCCAATTTATTGCCTTTTGTATCAGTAAGGTAGACACGGTTCCCTGCCTCTTCTCTAAACCTCGGATCAAAATCAGGATCAAGATGGCCGCCGCCTTCTTTTTCAAGTACATAGGAAAGCGCGATGCGCGTCGGGTCCGCCACCACATCCAGTACCCGAAGCGTTATTCCGTTGTCGGTCACGTAATAATTCCCCTGCTGGACAAATCCCTTCTCGCCCGCCATTTGCAGGCCCAGGTCAATCATCTGATTATTGCGGTTGAAGATGGATTGCGTCAAGTAAGAGGCAAAAGACGGGGAGACGGACGCGGCCACCGAGACCGCAAGCAATGTTCCCGCCGCGGCATATGCCCATCTCTTCCATTTTCTTTTTCCAGCCTTCCGCACCGGCTCCGGCGCTTGTGGTTCCTCTGGCACCACAGCGTGCGGTTTCAGCTGTGCCATAATATCCTCAGTAAATGATCCGGGAAGCGCGGGCGCACGTAACGCGGCTCTTAATGCTTCTCTCTCTGCCTGACACTCTTCATACAGGTTGCGGCACGCCGGGCAATTCAATAGATGCGTATCCATTGCCATCTTCTCCCGCCCTGCGGTCTCGCCCTCGACATGACGGCTCATTTGTTCATATTCCGTACATTTCATTCAGGTCCCCTCCCGTCTTTGTGTACTGCAGTGCGGCACGCAGTTTCTTCTTTGCCCGATGCAGGTGCGTCTGTACCGTCGGCAGCGGAAGTTCAAGCACTTCCGCAATCTCTTTATAGCTTAAATCATCGATGTATCGCAGTACGAGTACGAGCCGATATTTTTCCGGCAGCCGTGCGATATGAGCCCTAAGTTCATGTGCCCGCTCTTTGTGCAGGTAGACCTGTTCGGGGCTTGTCCAGTCGACATACTCTTCTTCCTGTGCATCCATCCTCTCGCGCTTCTGTTTGCGCCAGACATCGAGGTAGCTATTGGCCGCAATCTTGTAGAGCCATGAGGAGAATTGCTTCTCCGGATTATAGCTTGCCAGATAACGATACGCTTTAATGAAACTTTCCTGAGCCAAATCCTGCGCATCCTGCGGCGATGCGCCCATCCCTATAAGAAGTCCGTAGACTCGGGTTTTATATTTATTTACCAGGTGGGCGTAGGCGTCTTTGCTCCCGCTAAGTACCTGGGCCACCCATTCTTGATCTTCATCCATTGTGCAACCTCCCATGAAACGGACGCTCCGGAGCAAACTTGTATTTCCCGTTTCCGTATTCATCTTATACTACTGAAGATATTCAGGAAATCTTTCGTGTTTATATAAATAAAACGAGCCTCCCGATCAATCCGGGTGGCTCGCTTTGCTCCTAATTTATGTCCATGTCCATTTCCTATTCAGAGGCATTACGGTATTCGCGGAAGGCATGTCCGATGCTGCTGGCGGTCGGCGGGTCAAACAATTAGGCTACAATCGACATTCTTTCGTGATTCGAAGCAAGAAAAGCTCTAGTCCACAAACTCGAACTCGAACTTGCCGATGCGTACGATGTCGCCGTTCTCGGCCCCTTTTTTACGCAGGGCATCGTCCACGCCCATGCTCCGCATGATGCGCGCAAAACGCTGAATAGAGTCGTGACTGTTCAAGTTTGTCATCTTAACAAGCTTCTCCAGCTTCTCGCCTTCGACAACGAAGGTTTCGTTCTCACGGCGTACCGTGAACGCATCCTCTTCCGGCTCCGCCTTATACAATACGGTCGTCTCCTCGTCGGCCACATCTTCTACCAGCGGCACATCCGGAATTTCTTCGAGCATTTCCGCTACTTTATACAAAAGTTCCCTTACGCCTTGCTTTGTTGCCGCGGAAATTGGAAAAACCGGCACGTCTTCTCCGACCTTTTTACGGAACTCAGCCAGATTTTCCTCCGCACCGGGAATGTCCATCTTGTTCGCCGCAACCACCTGGGGACGTTCCTCCAGCTTCTTATTGTACAGCTTCAATTCTTCATTAATCTGTACATAATCATCATACGGATCACGCCCTTCAGAACCGGCCATGTCAATCACATGGATGATGACGCGTGTCCGCTCCACATGCCGCAGAAATTGATGGCCCAGACCTACACCTTCATGTGCCCCTTCAATCAATCCGGGCAAATCTGCCATAACGAAACTCCGTTCTTCGTCTACATCTACTACGCCCAGATTCGGCGTTATCGTCGTAAAATGATATTCGGCGATTTTCGGACGGGCTGCCGAGACGACGGAAAGCAGAGTCGATTTTCCGACGCTCGGGAATCCCACCAGGCCGACGTCCGCCAGTACTTTCAGTTCCAGACGTACGTAACGCTCCTGACCCGGCTCGCCATTCTCCGCAATCTCCGGTGCCGGATTGGCCGGTGTCGCAAACCGGATGTTACCGCGGCCGCCACGGCCGCCTCTTGCGATAACCGCGCGCTGTCCGTTCACTACCAGATCGGCAATAACCTGCTGCGTATCATCATCAATTACGGTCGTCCCCGGAGGAACCCGTACGACTAAATCTTCCGCTCCTGCACCGTGTTGTCCCTTCGTCCGGCCGTTCTCGCCGCGCGCTGCCTTGAAGTGGCGCTTATAGCGGAAATCGACGAGCGTACGCAAACCTTCATCCACCACAAACACCACATTCCCGCCACGGCCGCCGTCACCGCCGGCAGGACCTCCGGCTGCCACGTATTTTTCCCTGCGGAAGGCAACCATCCCATTTCCTCCGTCGCCGCCTTTCACGTATACTCGTACACTATCTACAAACATATAAATTCCACCTTTTTCTGTGAAAATCATGAGAAAAGAAGGAGAGAAAGAGAAAATGAGATCCAGAGAAGAAAAAGGCGGTCGCCTTTTTCACCATTGAAATCATTGTCTCGTTCCTTTCTCTCTTTTCCTTCGCACCACAAAAGTCAGCCGCCCTTCCCATGATTTTCATGTCGGGGTTGCGGCTGAACAGCCATGCCTACTTTCTGTTTTCATGTCAGAGCTTGCAGCAGGGACGGCCATACTGTTTTATAGAGGAAACAGACATTCCAGTACCGACTCCGAAGCCGTATGAGGTGCGAGCAGCACCTTGCCCCCCCACTCTTCCGCCTGGACTTTTGCCTGCATAAGCTTAGGCTCGATTTCCCGAGCGTCCAGCTCGCCGGCAAAATCAGCCACCATCCGTAGCATTCCTTCTTCGCGATGCAACGTAAGAAGAAACGTATTGCTTTCTCCGTTATTATAGAGCGCGTGCTGCTGGTATAACTTTACCACCGAAAGAATGAAATCTCCCAGCTTTGGCCCCTCTTCAAACGATAGAAGTGAGAAGGAAGCCGGAATTTCCACCTCAATACATACGTTATTATGTAATGCGTTAAACGACAATAAATAGGCGACAAGCGGCGGATATTCCAGCCGGGACACCAACGTGTCCCGATTGGCATCCGTAATGATTTTGCGTATGTATTCCTCGCACATGTCGTATTTCTCAAGCTTTAAGTACCCGAGCAGAACCTGAATATGGTTAAGCCAGTCGTGCCGTTGGTGATTAATAACTTCGATTAACTCCTTCATACGGCTTCGCTCCCTTTATTATGGCTTCTCTCATCATTTTACCATATTCGGCCAGCGGCGTGGCACGAACGGTGCAAAGAAAAACATTCGCTTTTCTATAAACGAAGAATGGGCGGAAGCGAGACTTTTCCTTCCTCCAGCAGCTCTTTCGCCAGATGCTTGGCGTATCCGATCGCCTGCTCCACCATTACATTCGGAGGCTGCGGCAGCTCATCGGCTTCCACTAGCACATCGATAATGCAGGGACGCTTGGCGGCTGCGGCTTTGCGCAATGCCGGAAGCACATCTTCCTTCCTCTCGACGCGCAATCCCATCGCACCGCACGCTTCTGCATAGGCAGCAAAGTTTGGATTATGCAGACCGGTACCATATTCAAGGTTGCCGAGCACTTCTTGTTCAAACTTAATCATGGCGATTTTCTGGTTATTGAATACGACGACGATGATGGGTAAATCATACTTGACCGCGGTGACGAAATCGGCCATCATCATACCAAAACCGCCGTCACCGCATAAGGCAAACACCTGCCGCTCGGGATAGGCGATTTGCGCCGCAATGGCACCTGGCAGACCGCAGCCAAGCGTAGCCAGCCAGCTGGATAGAATAAAGTGCTGGTTGGTGCAGCGAAAATGCCGTGCGGCCCAAACGGTAACATTGCCGACATCGCACGACAGCACAGCATTCTCCTCCGCCATCTCCTCCATCGCCCGCGCCACATATTCCGGAAGAATCTTCGGATGCTCTGCCTCTTCCAGACTTTCCATTTTATCCCACCATTTATCCATATTCGCTTTGCAGCGCGCCAGAAACTCGCGGCTCTCATGGTATGCCACGCGCTCATTCAGCTGTGCAAGCGTCGATTTCGCTTCGCCGACAATCCCGACATCCACCGCATATCGTTTGCCGATTTGCCGTGCATCCACGTCCAATTGAATCGTAAACGCACGCTCCGGGAGATAGACAGTAAACGGATAGGAAGTGCCAATCATAAACAAAATATCTGCCTCCTGCATTGCAGTGTATGCCGCCCTTGTGCCAAGCAGTCCAAGACCGCCCAGGCAGTACGGATGCCTGTCCGGAATGACGCCTTTAGCCGGAAGCGTAAGTACGATGGGAGCGCCGAGCTTTTCGGCAAGGGTAAGCAGTTCCTCTCTTGCTCCCCGTGCACCTTTACCAGCTAAAATAACAATATTTTTATCCATTTGATTCAGTGCGGCACAGACCGCATCCATATCGTGATCCAGCGGCTGTACCTTTCCCCTTGCTATCTGGGGAGAGGTATAGGGCGTACCCTTGTTCATCTCCATATTCGTCACGTTGCCGGGAAACGCCAGTACCGCGACACCCTTCTCGGCATATGCCGTACGAATTGCTTGATTAACCACAGCGGGCAACTGTACAGGTGAAACAACCATCTGATTATACACCGCCACATCATCAAACAAGCGGCTTAGATTCACTTCTTGAAAATAATCAAGCCCCATTACTGCCGTATCGACCTGCCCGGCAATCGCCAGTACGGGCGCATGATCCAGTTTGGCGTCATACAATCCGTTCAGCAAATGAATGGCACCAGGACCCGCCACACCCAGGCAGACACCGAGTTTTCCAGTCAATTTAGCATACGCCGCGGCCGCCAGAGCCCCGGCTTCTTCATGCCGTACCTGGATAAAGCGAATTTTATCTTTCCTCTTGCGCAGCGCCTCAATGATAGCGTTTATCGAATCACCAGGCATTCCATACACATGGTCCACGCCCCACTCAATCAGCAAATCAATCAGCGTATCGGCTCCGTTTTTGCGAAACACAGGCAAACACTCCTTTGGTTTTTGCCTTAGTGTGCACAAACCCATAGACAAAAAAACGAAAAGCAAAAGAGAAAAGAGAAAAAAGACCATTGACTGGCGTCAACGGTCTTTTTATTCGCTCACGTATTAAGCTTTGCTTGCTACCGGTTCAACAACCACTTGCTTGCGGTCGCGGCCCAGACGCTTGAAGCGTACGATACCGTCAGACAGCGCGAACAATGTGTCGTCGCCACCACGGCCTACGTTTGCACCCGGATAGATCTTCGTACCGCGTTGACGGTACAGAATATTACCCGCTTTTACGAATTGGCCATCTCCACGTTTCGCGCCAAGACGCTTCGAGATGGAGTCGCGGCCGTTCTTCGTGCTACCTACCCCTTTTTTCGAGGCGAAGAATTGAAGGTCCATTCTTAACATGAGTGCCACCTCCTCAATATTTCAATTTGTCGGCAATCCGAACATACTTGTCATGACTTACGGCTACCGAATACAGCGAGGCAATCATGCCTTCGAGCAGTAACTGCACTTTCTCCGCAAGCTCCGGCGCATAATCGTCCGGTACTTTCACTTCGAGAAACCCGCTGTCGCCCTGTCTGGCCGGCAGCCCGACGTTCAATAACAATTCAACGGCGTTAACGGTCCCTAGCGAGATGGCAGATACCGCAGCACACACCAGGTCCCGGCCATAATCAGCCGATCCGGCATGTCCACTGATCGTAATCTTCTCGATCGTCCCGTCAGAGCGCCTCTTTACTTGCACCGTAATCATTATGCATTGATGGCGTCGATAACAACCTTCGTATAAGGTTGACGGTGACCCTGCTTACGACGGTAGTTTTTCTTTGCTTTGTATTTGTACACGATAATTTTCTTACCTTTACCGTGACGTTCCACTTTCGCGGTAACAGTCGCACCTTCTACTACAGGAGCGCCCATTTTTACACCGTCCTCACCAGATACGAGCAGTACACGGTCAAAAGTTACTGTGTCACCTTCAGCGTTTGCCAGCTTTTCGATGTACAGTTCTGTGCCTTTCTCCACTTTGTATTGCTTACCACCAGTTTCGATAATTGCGTACATTCGTTGCACCTCCTCCATATACTAAGACTCGCCGATACCCGGTGCGGCCGCCTGACCGACTTTATAACCTTCATCGAGCGGTTGTAGTCTGCTTGAGGTGTCAAGCACACTAGTCAACAAAAAATAGATTATCACATTCTTCCCTTAAAAGCAATCATTATCTCTGGACACGCGCCTGTACCTCTTCTTCGCTTCCCATAAATGTAATTTGGTACCGCTGCTCGTCCAGCATCGGATTTTCTTTCAAATAGACGACAAAGCCTGTACTATCCTCCAACTCACTCAGATATCCGTGTTCGTTAAAATAACGTACCGTGTGTGGATGCATCTCCACCAACACAGCGGATATGCGATCATCCTGACTATAGGCAATAAGTTCGCGCTCCAGTATGCCAAGCAACGTTTCTTCGGCGAGAATCCGGCCTTTTCCTTCACAGCACGGACAGGTACGCTGCAGCATATCAGAGAGGTTGTGCCGCTCTTTTTTACGCGTCATCTCAAGAAGTCCGAGTTGCGTAAAGCCAAGAAGATGCGTTTTCGTTTTATCCTTGCGGAGCTCCGCCTCCATGCATTTATGCACTTGCACTCGATGCTCCTGCTTGGCCATGTCGATAAAGTCAATAATAATAATCCCGCCGACATTGCGCAGGCGGAGCTGGCGCGCAATTTCGCGGCAGGCTTCCAGGTTCGTCTTGACCACAGTTTCTTCCAGATCATAGGTACCAGTAAACTTACCTGTATTCACATCAAACACGGTCATCGCTTCCGTCTGGTCAATAACCAGGTAACCACCGCTCTTTAGCCAAACTTTCCGGCGGAGGGCCCGCTCAATCTCTCCATCAAGGTCATAATGGGCAAAAATCTCTTCCCGCCCCGTATACAGTTGAATTTTTTCTTCGAGCTCCGGCTGATAACGTCCGAGCAGGGAGCACACTTCCGCATAGCGTAAACGACTGTCGATGATGACTTCTTCAATGTCCTCGCTGACAAAATCGCGGACGACACGGGAGACAAGATCAAGATCCTGATAGATGAGCGAAGGTGGACGTGTATGCTTTTTATCGTTTTGCACCTGTTCCCAGCGCGCACGCAAAAATAAGATATCCGCCGCAAGTTCCTTCTGCGTAACGCCTTCGGCCAGCGTACGCAGAATGACGCCTTCCTCCGGCTTAAGAATGCCGCGGACAACCGAGCGGAGGCGCTCCCGCTCTTTCTCCTGCTGGATGCGGCGAGAGACGCCGATATATGATACATTCGGCAGATAGACGATATAGCGTCCTGGCAGTGAGACTTGTGTTGTTACACGCGCTCCCTTTGTCCCGAAGGCTTCTTTGCTGACCTGTACCGTTATTTCCTGTCCTTTGGTAATCAGCTCGTTTATGGAAGGCTTTCGCTTCTTCGTTTTTTCGATGTCCGGAGGCAAACAATCGTCCACATATAAAAATGCGTTCTTGTCCATGCCGATATCGACGAATGCGGCCTGCATTCCGGGAAGCACATTCTCGACTCTTCCTTTGTATATGTTTCCGAC
Source organism: Aneurinibacillus danicus (assembly GCF_007991215.1). Taxonomy (GTDB): domain Bacteria; phylum Bacillota; class Bacilli; order Aneurinibacillales; family Aneurinibacillaceae; genus Aneurinibacillus; species Aneurinibacillus danicus. The sequence continues at coordinate 82,531 of NZ_BJXX01000019.1, read as the reverse complement.
AATGCGGCTCTCTTCCGGACGTTCGATATATAATTCAACCAAACGACCGCTTTCCAGCACGGCGACGCGCGCTTCACGGCCCATGGCATTGACAATAATCTTTTTCAATAGGATTCCCCCTTATCTTCCCTCCATTTTACTGTTATTGCAGCAACTCTTCCACTTTACAATGCCGCCGTGCCCCTGAGAAATAATACTCAAGCAGCGTCTTCTCTGAAAACATGGCGCTCGGAAGCGTTCTTCTTTTTACAATAAACAGATGATAACGGTTCCGCTTCAGTTGATTCACGGCCTGTGCAAGTGAAAGAGAGGGCGGGACGAATACGAGGCGCTCTTCCCACGCCGAATGCCGAAGCTCCAGGCAGGCCTGCCGTGCAAGCAAAAACCGGAGAAACTGATAATGCCGCTTCCGGTACGCAAGAATGGCGCCAAACAGCAGATAAAACGACACCGCCAGCCCGTTCAAGTGCGGCGTCGGCTCAAACGAAAGACTCCAGGCCAACAAACCTGTTGCTCCTGCCAAACTCGTATACATTGACAACAGCATCGCCTGGCGATACGGCAGAAAAAGGCTGAATACCGTCTGCAGCACCCGTCCGCCGTCCAGCGGCCAGACAGGAAGCAGGTTAAACCCGCCGATGACAAGATTACTGTACACAAAAAAAGCCGTCCATGCAGACGACCATATTCCTAGCTTCTGAAAGGACCAGCCGATTGCGATCAGAATCGCGTTTACCATCGGCCCGGCCAGCGCTACCACAATCTCCGCACGGGGCTCCGTATTTCCCCATTCGTCGATTTCCGCCACCCCGCCGAATGGAAGCAGTTCAATCTTTCTCACCCGCCAGCCATACCAGCGTGCCGCTGTCACATGACCGAGCTCATGCAGGAGGACAATGACAAATAAAGTGATGACTTGAATGAATTGCCCGACCAGCAGGGCACCTAGCATCATGAACCAAAACAACGGATGAACATGCAGCTTCGTATTATTCAAAACGAACCACGCCCTGCGGATCAACAAACTGCTCGTTCTTCTTCACGGCGAAATATACGGACTTCAGCGTCTGCCCTTCCGTCTGTGCTTTGCCGATGGCCCGCTGGACTTCCACCCAGTCATTTGGCTTCACTTCCAGCGTGTCCAGGCCTGCATACCATGTCTCCATTCCTTTTGCATGTTGGATGATGACCGTATTGCCGAATCCTTCTTTTTGTCCGGCGAATGTTACCCATCCCTGGTCCACCGCACGAATCGTCGCATCCTTCGGTATAAAGTATACGCCAGTCCCCTGCTCGGCAAACGTTTGCGTCACCTTACCCGCCGCAGGCGCTTTCAAGAGCATGCTCTGCGCCTGCAGCACCGGTTTGGCCTCGCTGCCCATCGTGCCCAGGGTCGGCAATAGTGTCGGCACCGCGCCGAAATTTTTCTCATACCAAGCCGAAAGGCCAGCGAAATTATACGAACGGTCCATGACCTCATTCATCACTGTACGGTACTTTTCCGATCCCGGAAATGATACATGGTTAATGACATAAGCCAAGCTCAACAGAAAAAAAGAAGCGATGATTTTTATAAACAATTTGTCTCTCCGCTTCATCGGTCCAGAGAAAGATCCGGATGAAGTCCGGGATTTCTGTGCCCGTTCCCGCTCTCTGTACTCAACCCGGTGCCACGGCTCTTCTCTCTCAGCGTAGAACGGTTCGGAATAGACAGGCGGCAATTCTTCTCTCTCATCGAAAAAATAGGAGGAATAGTTGTCCTCCATTTGTTCACGCAGCCGGCGCACCCGCTCTTCCCGGCGGCGTTTGATTCCGTCCGTATCGAAATATGCCATCGCTTCCTCACTCCTCGTTTCCTTGTCCTTTTGTACAAGTGTATGAACAAGAGAGGAAGGGTAGACCGCCGGGATGAAACTCCGGTTGATATACTTTCCTATCCCGTAAAAAAATGTGTCGTCCTTTGCTCTCGCAAGCAAAGAACGACACATCTTCCTGCTCTCCATCATTCAAACATCAATTTTTTCCGTCGCATCCCGATATTCAACACAATACCCATGACAAAGAAGTTGGTAACAAGCGAGCTTCCCCCATAGCTGATAAACGGGAGCGGAATGCCCGTAATCGGCATCAATTGAATCGTCATACCGATGTTTTCGAATATCTGAAACACATACATACCGATCACGCCGGCAATTACGTACATACCGAACGTATCCTTGGCCTCCATCGCAATCCGAACCATACGGTAGATGAAGAAGAAATAAATAAAAATCAAGATGCTCGATCCGATAAAGCCAAGCTCTTCCGCGATGACCGTAAACACGAAGTCGCTCTCTCCGACCGGCACCCAACCGTTCCGCGCCTGCGTGCCCTGGTTAATGCCTTTGCCGAGCAGTTGACCTGAGCCGATTGCCGTCAGTGACTGCATCAGATGGTAGCCTTCCTTCGGATATGCCTCCGGCTTCAACCACGATTCAATCCGCATCCACTGGTATTCATGCATAATATGCTCAAAGAAGAACTGCTTGTGAAACATAAAAACATACGCCAATGATGAGATGAAAATGGCACCGACGATGCCCAGCATTGCAAAGTAGCGCATGGGAACTCCCGCCACGAGCAGCATACTGAACATAATTCCCGTAAATACAAGCGATGTTCCCAAATCCGGCTGGATTAAAATTAATATCAGCGGCACACCAATCAGGAGAAAGATCGGAAACATCGCTTTTAGGTTATCAATCGGCTCTTCCTTCTCATCTTTCTTGGAGATATACCTGGCAACGGCAATGATCGTAAAAATCTTCATTAACTCTGACGGCTGAAAATCAACGATCCCAAGCTGATACCAACTGTGCGCGCCGCTTTTAGCCGGCATGAACAGTACGCCGATAATCAGCACCATCCCGATGCCGTACAGCACATAAGCCAGGTTGCTAAAGCTGTTGTAATCGAACAGCAGCACACTCGCCAGGATCGTAAATCCGAAAGCGTACCAGATGACCTGCTTCCATTCATAATTGGCCGTCGCTGTCGCCCCGGAAATTCCGATAAAACTAAAGATTCCAAGGCACATAAGGAGCAAAATCAAAAGCCAATCCAAATTCCGTATATACTTTTTTTCAAAATCCATGCTCTATCCCCCGATGCCGTGTCCGCACCGCGTATTATCTGATGCCGAATAACCGCTTCACTTTCTTAAAAAACCCTTCCGGCTCTTCCATATTTAAAAACGGTACCGAATCGCCCAGAATGCGGCGCGCGATATTACGATACGCAATTCCGGCTTTCGCTTCATGATTCATCGCAACCGGTTCCTTTAAATTCAAATGCTTAATGACCTCTTCATCATCCGGTACGTAGCCAATCGGATCGACAGATAGCATGGCGACTACATCATCGACATCGAGCATATCACCCGTGCGTGTCATGTGCGGACGAATCCTGTTGACTACCAGATACATTGCCTCCATCTCCTCCCGCTCCAGCAGACCGATAACACGGTCCGCGTCACGAATCGAAGAAATCTCCGGCGTCGTTACTACAATCGCTTTGTCCGCACCGGCAACGGCATTCTTGAACCCCTGCTCGATGCCGGCCGGACAGTCGATTAGCACGAAGTCAAAATCCGTCTTCAATTGGTTTATCAGCTCTTCCATCTGTTCAGGCGTAACCGCCGACTTGTCCTTCGTCTGCGCCGCCGGAAGCAAATAGAGTGCGTCATCAAACCGCTTGTCTTTTATCATAGCCTGATGAAGCTTGCAGTTGCCTTCAATGACATCCACCAGATCGAAAATAATCCGGTTTTCGAGTCCCATCACCAGATCAAGGTTTCGAAGTCCAATGTCCGTATCTACCATGCAGACTTTTTTGCCTAACTGCGCCAAGGCTGTTCCAATATTGGCAGTCGTCGTCGTTTTGCCGACGCCGCCTTTTCCCGACGTAACCACAACGGCTTCACCCACGAGGATCCCCCCCTATATGACAAACCGACCCAGTTCAGGTCGGATTTTATGCAATTGATTCATTTTTTCAATCGCTAAGCGCCCGTTGGCGATGTATGCGAATCCCATTCGCGCCATCTCCTCCGATTCCTGGCCGTCCGGCACCGGATTGATAATGCCGGCGATACGCACCTGCGTGGGAAGCATCTCATGCGCGGCGATGATACACTGCTTATTCCCTTCGCAGCCAGCATGCGCCGTTCCGCGCAGCGAACCGAGAACAAAAATATTTCCTGTACACATGACAAGTGCGCCCGAATTGATGTCCCCAAGCAGCAGTAAATCTCCTTCATGGCGAATGACCTGTCCTGAACGCACCGTACGCGTATAGACACGCATTTGAGAGGCCAGTTTGTCGCGCAGCGCTTCTTCTTTTAACATTACGTCCGACTCAATCGTCTTGACGACCAGATTGCCCCGCCGCTTCAAGATTTCACGAATCTGCTGTTCTTGACTTGCGGATACATACCGCATCCCCAGCTTCACTACAATGCTAATCACCGGGCCTGTCAGAATCTGCTGGTGGCTTTTCTCAATCTTCTCCCGCAATTCCTCAAGCAGTTGCTCAAATGAACATGTGTCGTCCAGATGAAAGACGAGGCCCTCTTTGGTCCCTTTAATTACTACATTTTGTTTTACTTTTGCCATAGCCAAAGATCCACCCCGTATTCTTAAATATTCGCCATGGAGTGACGGTTTCCTGCCGAATGAGAACTACGCAATCTCCTGCTCGAGTCGGGACTTGTTCAGCAGCCTGTTCATCGGGCGGAAAATCAGCATGGCGAACAATGCATTGAAGATAACGGTCGGAATCGCTTCTTCAAATAATAACGCCAGGGCATTCATATACGCCATATTAAACAAATGATATATCTCATAGACAAGCCATTCATTCACAAAAACGACCACCAGTACGTTAATGAGTACCAGGAACCAACTCTGATGGAAGTAGCGGGAAGTAAGCCCGGCCAGATATCCCAGCGTCGCCATGGCAAATGCATAGACACCAATCACTTCTGCGTACACCACATCGTATAAGAGGCCGAAAAAAAGGCCGAAATACAGGGCCTTCCTTCGTCCGGCGTACAGGCCGATAAATACCGTCCCCACCAGCACAAAACGCGGGATGATAAGCCAGGGAAGTCCCCACACTTCCGGAGCGAATACCTGGGCAATCGTACCTTCAATTAAAAATAAAAGAAACATGACTACAGATATTGCGCCAATCTTCACTTACGTTTGTACCGCCTTTCTTCCGGCTCTCTTACTTGCCGCCCTTCTTCGCATTCTGTTTCTGCTGCTGTACCGGTGCCGGATCCACCACAAAATCGCGCTTCGCCACAAATACCTGCTCAATCTGGTAGAAATTCGCAAGCGGGGTAATACGCGCAGTCTGCGTTAATCCGTAATCACCGTCTCCTACCGAGCTTACGCGCCCGATGACCAGCCCGGGCGGCATCACGCCTCCCATTCCGGATGTAGTCACGTATTGCCCCGGCGTGATTTTTAAATCTTTCGTTTTCGGGATTTTACGCATAATCAGTTCATGCTTCTCCAGGTCATAACTCTCGATGACGCCATAAATCGCCTGATTTCCCTGAATCGCGGCGGAAATGTGGTTCCCCTGTTCGATATCCATCAACAGCTCCACCTGCGAAGAAAAAGCGGACACGCTCTGTATACGCCCGATTAATGCGCCCTGCGCCGAGATGACGGCCATGTCGGGTTCAATGCCGTCATTCTTTCCTTTGCTGATGGTCAGCATATTATTCCAGCGGTCCGGCGACCGTGCAATAACGTCCGCCGCATACTTCTCGTATCCTTTAAGCTTCGTATCCTTAATGCCAAGCATGGAGCGGAGGCGTTCATTCTCACGTCGCAAGTCATCCGCTTCCACTTGCAGTTGTGCATGCTGATCCAGCTGTGATTTCAGCGCCTTATTCTCTTCATATATGTTGTAAATATGCTTAATGTTGTCGAAGAAACCAGAGACCATTACGGTCGGCTTGTACAGAATGCCCTGTACGAAAGAAACCGAGTCTTTCGCGAATCGTTCCGGCCAAGTAGGAACAGGGCGCTCCTTCAATGTAGCGCCCATAACCGCAATCAGCACAATCAAGCCGATTAAGATCGCGATTAACCGCTTATTGCCAAAGAAATTGGTCACTCCTCAACACCCGCTTACTTGCGTCCAGAACGCATCGTGATGCCTGATTTGGACTTAAACAGGTGCAAGTTCTCCAGCGCGCGTCCTGTACCAATCGCTACACAATCAAGCGCATTTTCCGCCACCAGCACCGGCATGCCTGTCTCGTCTGCCAACAGCTTGTCCAGGTTGCGCAGCAGCGCGCCGCCGCCGGTCAGTACAATGCCGCGATCCATAATATCGGCCGCCAGCTCCGGCGGACTTTTCTCCAGCGTAATCTTCACTGCGTCGACAATGCTCTCCACCGTCTCACTCAGCGCGTCAGCAATCTCCTGCGCGGTAATCTCAATGGTTTTAGGCAAACCGGAGATTAAATCGCGGCCGCGGATATCCAAAGTTTCCGGCTGTTCCGGCGGAATGGCAGATCCAATCTCCATCTTAAGGGCTTCCGCCGTCCGCTCCCCAATCATAAGGTTGTATTTCTTCTTGATATATTGAATGATCGCTTCGTCCATTTCGTCGCCCGCAACGCGAATGGATTTGCTTGTCACGATACCGCCGAGTGAAATAATGGCCACCTCGGTCGTACCGCCGCCGATATCCACCACCATGCTGCCCGTAGGCTCCCATACCGGAAGGTCGGCACCAATGGCAGCCGCAAACGGCTCTTCAATCGTAAACGCTTCGCGTGCGCCCGCAAGCTTTGTAGCGTCTTCTACGGCACGCTTTTCCACCGCGGTAATGCCGGAAGGAACACATACCATGACGTTTGGTTTGCGCGAGAAAAGGCCGCGGCTTTTCTGAGCCTGATCGATAAAATAACGCAGCATTGTCGCCGTCGTCTCAAAATCGGCGATAACACCGTCTTTCATCGGACGAACGGCTACAATATTGCCCGGCGTTCTTCCGATCATGCTTTTGGCCGAATTCCCCACTGCCTCAATACTTCCCGTGTCTGTGCGCAGCGCCACTACAGACGGCTCCCGAACAACAATTCCTTTTGACTTCGCATATACAAGCGTATTGGCCGTACCCAGGTCAATACCCATATCTCTATTAAAGCTACCAAACATTGGTGTAATTTCTCCCTTCATGATTAGCGCGTATGTAGTCTTGCGACAACTATAAAATTATACTGAAACCGCGTACTTTTTCAATAAGTAAAAGGATAGCATTATACAAAATGCCCTTTCTCTTTCAAACTGTAAAATCGGCCATCCCCAATGATGACGTGATCGAGCAATTCGATGCCCAGAATGCGCCCCGCTTCCTGCAGGCGGCGTGTTACATCGATATCTTCCCGGCTCGGCGCCGGGTCTCCGCTCGGATGGTTATGAAGGCATATCACGGAGGCACTGCTGCGGCGAATTGCTTCTTTGTACACTTCGCGGGGATGGACAATGGATGAGTTCAAACTTCCGATGAAGATCGTTTCTCTACCGATAATATGATTCTTCGTATTGAGGTATAAGCAGACAAAGTGCTCCTGCGTATGATAGCGCATCTCTTCCATCATGATGTCCGCCGCATCCTTTGGCGAACGGATGGCAATTCTGTCGGAAGGAAGCGCGCTGCTCATTCGCTTGCCCAGCTCAAGCCCTGCCATGATCAACAGTGCTTTGGCCGGCCCGATTCCTTTGAGTGCAGTCAGTTCTTCGAAAGAAGTAGACTTCAACCCACGCAAGCCCCCCACCTGGTTCAATACCCGACAGGAAAGCGACATCACCGATTCTTCGGTGGACCCGGTACGCAGCAGTATCGCAAGCAATTCCGCATTCGATAGCGCACCCGGTCCGGCTTGAATCATGCGCTCGCGCGGTCTGTCCGACGCAGGTATCTCCTTCAGTGCCGGATAATAGTTCTGAGACAGCATATCCTTTTGGTCCATATGGACTCCCCCATTTCATTTAAATCCGGGGTGCTTCTTGCTGCCCTGCTTATGGTGTCTCCCCATAGACGCCTTTCCACTGATCCGGCGTCTACAGTAATTTTACACCAAATTCTTCCAGAAAGTCACTGACTAATGCTACCGGCAGACCCACTACGGAGAAATAATCCCCCTCAAGGTGGGAGACGAGCGTCGCTCCGTATCCTTGAATGCCGTATGCGCCCGCTTTATCCATCGGCTCGCCGGTAGCGATATAACGACGGATACGGTCCGGCGTAAGCTCTCGCATCGTGACATTTGTCGCACGAAAACCCACTTTCTCTCTACCGGTCGCCGTATCGATTACGCACAATCCGGTATATACCGTATGCGTCCTGCCCGCAAGCCGTGACAGCATTCGAAACGCTTCTTCTTCATGCTCGGGTTTTCCCAGTATCTCTCCATCGAGCACCACAACGGTGTCGGAGCCGATGATAAGATACGCCTCGTCTTCATTGTCCGCGAGCGAGAATGCCACGTCCCGTGCTTTACGCTGTGCGAGAATGGTCACGAATTCTTCGGGAGCTACCCGCTCCTCGACGACTTCGCTCGCAACGCTCGGCTGCACGGTAAATGTCAGGCCAAGCCCGGCCAACAATTCTTTGCGTCTGGCCGAAGCTGACGCCAGAACAATGGAAGGCTGGTTTGCTTTCGACAATTGGTTCACCTGCTTCTACTAATTGATGCAAAGATGCTGTGAATACATGCTTCTTCTTCCTTATAGACATATATCATATTAAGTTTAGCAAAGACACATGGGCAGTACAACAACGAAAAACTGCCTGAAAAAGAAAAGGGAACGGTCATATTCCGCTCCAACGATAAAAGTCTATCGCGTTATAGCCTGCTGCCACTGTTTGTAAGAAGAAATAAACTGCAACATATTTTCTTCCGCCTGCCAAAGGTACGTCCGGTTCGGCTGGCTTGCAAATTGCTGCAGCGTGGTTACGGCAGTCGTCATCTCGTTCAGCGCATTCTGTAACAGCGCTTTTGACCGCTCGTCTAATACAGTGGTAACGCTTCTTCCCCGCTGAAGCGCCTCTCTGTGCTGTGTAAGCATCTTGTCCAGTACAGCCTGCGGAACTTTCCCTTCTTTAAATCCTCCCCCAATCGCAAGCGATACCGTCTGAAACAAATCGGCCTGCAATCGGCCGAACTGTTTGATTTCCTCCGCCGTACCCCGGGGCAGCGTCTCGGGCACCGACAACGTCAGGGTGCCTGCGGGTAAACTTTTCTCCTTAATATATACTTCCTGCTTGGATGCCCGGTATGCCTGGGCCAGCGCCAGCGCATCGTCACGCGAAGCACTGACCCCTAGAAACAGCGTGTGCTTCCCCGCATCTTCCTCCATATGGGTCGGCCAGCCTTTTTCCTGGAATACAGCCTGCTCCTGCTGCGCCCCCGCTTTCGTGCTGAATACGCCGCCCTGCACCATATACAGAGGAACGACCGGAAGCGTTATAGTCAGCGGATTCGTTTTGGGAGTAGTCACCGGGGAAGGGACACCCGGTACAGTTTGTCCGGACACCGCAGAATTCAATGCTTGTCCCTGTGCTCCTTGTCCGGCCGGAGTCTGGCCGCCTGCTCCCTTTTGCTCGTTTTGCTGCGTTTGTCCCAGAGCAAAGGGCGCTTTTTCTCCTGCAGGCGGCGGTTCTTCAGCGGCAAAGGTCTGCAGAACGACATAACCGAGCAGCAGACCGATGGCGACCGCCCCTCCCGCAACGGCCGATAGCCGAAACATGTTGCGGGGCGGCTTAAATGTATACCCTGTCCATTTTTTGCGCGCAAACAGAGATTTGGACTTCGGGTTGAAGCCAATCGTTTCTATTTCTTCTATACTTATCTCCGGTATGTCTGGCATTGAAGCCGGTTCCGCCTCTGCCTGAACGACCGCAACCGGGGAAGTATTGAGCTTAATTTTCGGCGGACGCCGTACAGTTGGCGCCTGTGCCCTGGGTCGGGTCTGCTCTGTATTGGGCCTGATACGGATTGTGTAGTCCGGACTTTTCTTCATGCGAAGCTTCTCCCTTCCTAAAGAAAGTGTCGTTACTTCACTGTATGAAACAGGCTCCCGGTTTATGAATGGAAAAACGCCTTTCGCTGTTAGGAAGCGGAAGGCGTCCGGGTTTGTGTTTGTACGTCCTCTTTTTTGATGACCGGATACTGTGTCGGGTCCCACTTGCCGGACGGCGGTTCGACATTGACCGGCGGCAGCTTGTCCAGAAGCGAAGCATATTGCGGTGCATAGTAGCTGGTCAGTTTGAGTGACGCAGTCAGTTTCCTGTCCTTCGGAATCTGGAATTCGTCCTTTTCAGGCGTCGAGAATGTGAGTGTATCGACACGCAGATAGCGCGACAGGTTTTGAATCTCGGTAACAAAGTCGTAAATGTTTTTATATTCCCCTTTTACAGCCAGCGTAATTTCAATGCTTTTTATCGTTACCGGCGGCAGTGCTTTCTGTACGTTCTGCACGTTAATTGCCTGCTTGTTCTTTTGCTGTGGAGCTTGTCCTTGCCGTGCTTCCTGGGGAATGAACTGGTTTGGTAGTTCCTGAACCTTGACGTCTTTCTCCTCCTGGAAAGTTGCGCTATCGATTTGAATCTGTCCAAGAGTCTGCAACTTACCAAGGTCAATAATCAATTGATCGGTATAAGGCTGCACCGGAATTAATTCGGCAATCTTTTTTAGTTGCTCCTGCGGCGGGGTCGTTTCTTTCTTCTCTACCCGCTTCAGCACCCCCTGAGTCTGCGCTTTTGTTTGCTCTAACCGCATCAGCACTTGTTCTTTCTCATTCTGCAGCGGAACAAAATACATATAGTAATATGCGGCAAGCAGGACAAAGAGCAAGGCAATGATAAGCAAAATGTATTGACGCTCTTTTTCTCCCATCGGCTCACCTTCTTTATTTTTGGTTTGAGCGTGCTGCTCATGATTTAACAGCGGGTGAGTTCGCCTGCTTCGGTTCGGCTTTCTGCATGGATTCGATGCCTTTGGCATCAATGGTAACCGCCAGAATTTCAAACACCGCTTCATAGCGCGGCATCACGTCACCGCCGACGATTTGCAGCGACGGTGACATCGGTTTCCCCTCCGCATCCACAGGCCCCTTCCACTCTACAGGAGCAGCGGTTATGCTCTTGATTGAAGCCTTCACGATATGCTCCGACTTCTGCAGGTTGTGGAGGTAGGCCGCCACATCATCATACTGCTCAAACCGTCCCTGCAGACTAATCTTCCCATCCGAATTATACGTAACCTGGCTTAGCTTCCCGTTCTTCGGCAGAGTGCGGGCCAGCTCATCCAGCATGACCGTCGTCGGATAGAAAAGATGCTGCAGCTTATTCGATAAATCCAGATAACTTTGCAGCGAGTTCGAACCGTCTCCCTGTGTCACGCGCTGCTCTGCGTTCGAAAGCACTTTTTCCTGCTGCTGCACTTCCTGGTTTAAAAGCGCTATCTCTTTCTTGGTAAAGTAATAGCTAGCCCCGAAATACGATGCCGCAGCCAGCCAAACCATAACGAGAGAAAGATAGACAAGCAGCGCCCTGGAGATTATTTTTCTTCGCTGCGGAAGCAAATTAATATTAATTCCCACTGCGCTCAACCTTTCATCGATAATCCGATCGGAACGGTATACGCCTGCACCTCTTTATCTTCCGGAAAAGGATGCACGACATGATCCACCGGCAGCGGAAGGATTTCTATATTCGTTAACCGTTCTCTCATAAAAGAAATGAGAAATTCTTGATCAGGAAACTCGCCTGTCATATAGATCTTTTCAACACGCGTGCCGTCATTTTTCATTGTGAATTGATAAAAGTTAATGACGCGCTCCACTTCCCGGAACAGCTCCACCGCGAACGATTCCGTCATCCCTTCCTCTTCAGTCTTCCTTTTATGCAGCGCTACATCAAACGGAATGTTGCGCACAAACTCAGGAATTTCTTCTTTAAAGAAAGAGACGTTAACGGTATGCAAATTTACCTGCATATACATGCTGCAGCTCTCTGAATCCGCGAAGTGATATGTAGAAAGCATACGGTACAGCGCCAGCGGTTCAATATCGACCGCTTCTAAGCGCAGCTTTACTTCTGAAAACAGATGCACATACTGATCGATTAAATCGCCCGGCGCCGCAATGACAAGATATTGATCCATCCACTCCGTTTCGCCCCCGCTTCCTTCGGGCGGCTCTACTTTTACTTCCTCGTCCAGTTTGTAGAAATCGAAGTAAGGCCGTGAAAAAGGAAGATGAACAGTAGTTTCTAATTCCACGCCCAGAAGCGGGCGGATTTCTTTCAGCGGCAGCTTGGGCAGCGGAACTTTGCGGATAATCACCGAAGATGTAGGAACGGACATCACGATTTTTTTCCGCTTCAACTTTGTGTTTTTTATCCCGGCTTCCAATCGTTCGATGACTTTCTTTTCATCGATGATTTTTCCGTCTCGAACCAGACCCTCTTCCAGTTCGATGAATCCGGCCTGCCGTATTTGGATGCGTGAAGCAGTCGCCCGTGCTTCCACATAGCGAATGCCTTCATCCGTCAGCATCATACCTACGTATCCGGCTCTGTTTCTCTGACCGAAGAAAGGAAGAGGGAGTGTCGGTAGTTTCCATTTCATTACTGTTGTTCCCCTTCATATAGGATGGAGAATAGATTTAATAGTAAAACGTTTGCCAGTACCAATTGATCATAGCGTAGCCATAGAACACAGAGACAACGCTTGCCAGCGCAATAAAAGGTCCGAACGGAATTTCTGCCTTTCTTCCTGCGCCCTTAAAAACTATTAATAGGATACCATAGAAAGCACCAAAAAAGGTAGAAAGCAGAATTGTGACAAAAAGTAGTGGATATCCCAGAAAAAGGCCGACCACTGCCATTAATTTAATGTCACCGCCGCCCATGCCCCCCCGTGAAACAATGGCGATAAGCAGGAAGATGCCAAAGCCAAGCACCATTCCTATAAGATGTGAGGCATACGTTTCATTCGGATGGATGAAGAAACGCAGTACCAGGAATAATCCCAGAAACAAAAAGACGATCCGGTCCGGGATGATGCGGTACGCGAGGTCAGAGACAGTGATGATGACAAGCAGAGAAATAAATAGAATGGTCATCAGCGTTTCCCATGTGAATCCGAAGAAATGATAGGCCGATGCAAACAGTGCGCCCGTGATGAGTTCCATGATGGGATAGATGGACGAGATGGGCTGTTTGCAGAAGCGGCATTTTCTTCTGTTGATAATATACGAGAGAACCGGAACCAAGTCTCGCACCCGAAGTCGGTTGTTACAATTCGGGCAATGTGACGGCGGATGGATGATGGATTCTTTTTTTGGGATGCGCAAACCGACAACGTTAAAGAAGGAACCGGAAATTAGCCCGTATAGAAATATAAAAAAAAGAGTAGTATCCATAATCCCTCTCTTAAAATTGCTTTTTAGTAAACAACTCAATATCAATAGCAAGACTCCTTCCTTTATGAAAAGGAAAGGAGTCTTATCGAAAGTCACTTACTCAGTAAGTTCACTACGAGATTTAGCTGCTAAATATTTATCTTCATCATCACTAGTACCCAAAGTAACTACCAAGGCATTCTTCGTAGTATTGTATTGAATTTTTATTTTGGCATATTCACCGCTACCGGCAGGATCTTTTGGAACCGCTTCGAGATATCCCTTTTCTACCAAAACATCAATATCTAACTCACCTGTTGCTGGAGTATCACTAAAAGTCTTATTATTATCCCCTGGATGATCCATATAATATAATTTTGCTGCATCTAGTAACATAAGTGCATTAGCTTTATGCGCCTTTGTCTTTGAATTTTCAATAATGCCTCCAATCGACGGAATGGCAATCGCTGCAATGATCCCCAAAATTACTATAACTGCCAGCAACTCAACCAGCGTTAAACCGCGCTGATTTTTCAAATACTTCTTCATCAGCTTCTTCACCATTTCTTCCCCCTCTTTTTCTCTACTTCACCTGATTAAATATCTCAAACATCGGAACCATAATCGAAAGCACGATGGCTCCAATAATGACGGCAAGAACAACTATCATAAGCGGCTCAATCAACGCCTTCACTCTGTCCACCGTCGCTTCCACTTCCGCCTCATAAAAATCCGCAATCTTCTCCAGCATCGTATCCATTGAACCCGTCTCTTCCCCGATCGCAATCATATGAGTGACCAGCGGCGGGAATACCCAGGATTTCTTCAATGGCTCTGACAACGGCCTCCCCTGTCGTAAACTCTCTTTCGAAGCCGCAATCGCCCGGCTTACAACAATATTATCCGCAACATTTTCAACGATTGTAAGCGACTGAAGAACCGGAACAGAGCTGGAAAAAAGCGTGCTTAAAGTCCTTGTCACCCGGGCTAATGAACCCTTCTGAAACAAACTGCCAAAAACCGGTATTTTCAGTAATATATAATCAAACGCATAACGCCCGCGTGGCATCCGCAGAATCGCCCGGATGGCAATCACACTGCCAATCAGAACGAGAAGATATACATACCAGGTACTTACCAGACTATCGCTCACCGCAAGCACTGTCTTCGTAATCGCCGGCAATTCGGCGTTAAAACTTGCAAACATATTGACGAACATCGGAACAATGTTTGTCAGCAAAAATATCGTAACGATAACAGTCAAGACCATCATAACCACCGGATACATCATGGCCGACTTAATTTTCTCCCGTGTGTAGTGTGACTTCTCATAGAACGTTGCCATCCTATCCAGCACAATTTCCATGCTCCCGGACGCTTCTCCGGCCCGCAGCATACTCAAAAATAAAGGCTCAAATATCTTCGGATGTTTGGCGCAAGCTTCGGATAGCTGGCTTCCCCGCTGAATGTCTCCTGCCGCCTCCCTCAAGACTCTACGTAATTCTTTGCTTTCACTTTGCTGCGACAGAATATGCACGCTGTCCACGATTCCTACTCCGGCGCGAATCAAGGTCGCAAGCTGACGTAAAAACACGACGAAATGCTGGCTTTTTACCGGTCGGAAAAGATGAATGGAAATCTCTTTCTGCAAAACGCTCTGCTTCTCTTCCATAATAGAAGATACATAGACACCGCTCTGCTTTAATTCGGAGACCGCCGCAGCTTTATTGACCGCCTCGATTCGCCCCTTCTGCTTCTTCCCGTGTCTCGTAATGGCTTCATAGGAGAATGCAGGCATCTACTCCAGCGTCCTTTCACTGAGATGATCTTCCACCGCTTCCCGCGAAACGATATTTTGCCCCAGTAATTCTTTAATGGACATCTCCATCGTATGCATGCCCTGGTCCCTGCCCGTCTGCATTAAGCTCTTGATCTGGTGAACTTTCTCCATGCGAATCAGGTTCGCCACAGCAGGGGTATTAACCAGGATTTCCGTTGCGGCAACCCTCCCACCGCCGATTTTTGGGAAGAGGCGTTGCGAAATAATGCTGACGAGCACCGATGCAAGTTGAATCCGCATCTGCGGCTGCTGATTGCCGGGGAATACATCGATAATCCGGTCAATCGTCTGCGGTGCATCGGACGTGTGCAGTGTCGCAAACACAAGGTGACCCGTCTCCGCTGCTGTAATCGCTGTGCTGATTGTCTCCAGATCCCGCATCTCGCCCACCAGAATAACATCTGGGTCCTGACGAAGCGAAGCCCTGAGGCCGCTGGCAAAGTCTTTGGTGTCAAACCCTACTTCCCGCTGGTTGACAATAGATAACTGATGCCTGTGCAGATACTCAATCGGGTCTTCGAGCGTCATGATATGTTTGCGCATCGTCTTATTGATGTAATCAATCATGGCGGCAAGCGTCGTTGATTTCCCGCTTCCCGTTGGTCCGGTAACGAGGACCAATCCCTGCGGTTTGTGGCAAAATTTCCGCAGCACCGGTGGTAGATTCAACGATTCAAGCGAAGGAATTCCCGCCGGAACCACCCGCGCCACCAGACTGATACAATTGCGCTGATGATAGGCATTCACACGAAAGCGCGAAACACCGGGCAGGCTGTAAGAGAAGTCTAATTCCCCTTTGTCTAAGAAAACCGGGTACATATTTTCCTTGATTAGTTCTTTCGCCATTTCTTCAGTATCCGCCGGAGTCAGCGGAGCAATATCAAGCCTCCTTAGCTCGCCGTCAATACGAAATACAGGAGGAGATCCTACTGTAACATGGAGGTCTGAAGCGCTTTTATCGCAGGCATATTTCAGTAACTTCTTAATATCTACACTTGCCATAAACTCTCTCCTTAGGTATATAGTAACACATATTCATACGAAAACAAATGAAAAAGTCATAAGTATTTATACCTAGTTTGAAGCTGCTCGCAAGATTTCCTCTACCGTGGTTATCCCTTGTCTCACCTTGATTAAACCGTCATCAAATAAAAGAATCATGCCTTTTCTCATCGCATAACTTCTATATTCAGTCGCCGCACCGTTCCTGGTTATCATCTGTCTGAGCGTATCATCCATATTGAAAATCTCGTGAATAGCCACGCGACCGCGATAGCCTGTCAATCCGCATTTTCCGCATCCGGCTCCACGATAGAGCTTATCTATTTTTATTCCGCGCTGGGCAAATATTTCTCTTTCATGCTCGCTCGGTATATACTCCTCCCTGCAGTCTTTGCAAATTCGCCGAACAAGTCGCTGCGCCAGCACTCCATTTACCGAAGAAGCAAGCAAAAAAGGCTGAATTCCCATGTCAATTAAACGGGTAATGCTGCTGACTGCATCGTTCGTATGCAGCGTGCTCAGTACCAGGTGTCCAGTCAGCGCTGCACGAACAGCGATTTCTGCCGTCTCCGTATCCCGAATTTCCCCAATCATGATAATATCGGGGTCCTGACGTAGAATAGAGCGTAAAGCAGAGGCGAATGTCATACCGATTGCGTGGTTAATCTGAACCTGGTTGATGCCTTCAAGGTTATATTCAACGGGATCTTCTACGGTAATAATATTTTTGCTCTCCTGATTTAAGTGGTTAAGCGCAGAATAAAGAGTTGTGGACTTCCCGCTTCCCGTCGGGCCGGTAACAAGCAAAATGCCGTGTGCCCGTTCTATTAAGCTTTGAAATACAGAGAAGTTTCTTTTCGTCAAACCAAGCTGATCAATTCCAATTAAAGCGTTCGATAAATCCAATAAACGCATGACGATTTTCTCGCCAAAAATCGTCGGGAGAGTAGAGACACGCACATCAATTTCCTTAAACATAATATGAAGTTGCATCCTGCCATCCTGAGGCATCCGGCGCTCGGCAATGTTTAAGCGGGACATGATTTTAATTCGCGCGGTTAAAATCCCCAGCATGTGACGCGGCAGTATGCGCTCTGTCCGCAGCATTCCATCAATCCGGTAGCGGATACGAATGCCCTCTTCCTGCGGGTCGATGTGAACATCACTCGCCCGCAGTTGTACAGCCTGCTCGAACATCTGATTGACCAGGCGCACAATTGGGGAATCTTCATCCGTGACCTCCGCTTCCTCTATCTCTGCGGTAAGGCTCTTATCCTCCATTAATTCTTTAACGGAATCCTGCATGCTGTACATCCGGTTGATTGCACGCTGGATTTCATCGCGTGTGGCGATGACAGGCTCAATCGTAAATCCGGTGCTCATCCGCAATTCATCAATGGCGAAATAATCCATCGGATCTACCATCGCGACGGTCAGTTTATTCTCTTCTTTTTTCAACGGAATCAACGAGTAACGACGAGCCAGCTCTTCCGGTACAATCCCCGAAAGAGAAGAATCAAGCTTATAACGGAATAAAGTTACATGGGGAATTCCAAGTTGAAATTCGAGAATTTCAATAAGCTGCTGCTCGGTAATATAACCGGTCTGCAGCAAATGATCTCCAAGCTTTAGCTTTGTTTTCTTCTGTTCTTGCAAAGCCTGCTCAAGCTGCTCTTGCGAAATGATCCCGCTTTCGACCAGTATATCCCCTAATCGTTTGCGTGCCATGCTCTCACCTTTATTTCTAATTTAAATAAATGATATTACCCTGTACTTTAATCTTTTCAGCCAGAGACTCTGCAGTTTCTTTCGACTGTGAGGGGGGTGGAATATCAGACTGCGAAGATCCTTTCGAATCATCAGGAGCGGAACCGGAGGACTGTACAGCTCCCTCTTTACCCGGACCTGAAGCAATAATATTAGGGATAGGACGATAATAATCATCGGAAAGAAGTTCTCTCTTCAACGCACCCTCAGCGTTTTTCCTGGTGACATACACTTTTACCCTCAATCCGTCGGTACCCTGACTGATAATTCTTTCCTGACCCGTATTAAGAGAAGGGTCTGAACGAACAATAGTGTCCGGGGACAACTTTTTCTGCTCTTTAACCTCCAGGGTCACTTCTTTCTTTGCTTTTTTGCTTCCGAACAGCGCAAGGCGCAGTTCATTGTTTTTCATTTCTGCATGAATATAAATAGGGTATTTCTCATTATTTACAAACCGAAGATCCATTTCTTTTCCGTCTACGAACGCATCCAACCCCGGAGGTGCATAATCTACCACATATAAATGAGCATGACGTTCAATCACGGGAAGTCCGCTCTTTACCGCAGCTGCGTATAAAGCAGAAGCTAACTGTGAGGCTCCTCCCGCCAGTCCATCAGGATTATCCGGTTCACGAAAACCTGTCTTTACCGGTATATAGCCATTATCAAAAGAGAATGGGCCCGCTTTTGCGTTAAATGAAAACTTCTCTCCAGGAAGCAAAACGCTACCGTTTAACGATTGCATGGCTTTTTTTAGATTCGTCAGTTTATCCGGTGTTGATATATTTACAATTTGTTTTTGTTCTGCAAATAAGGTATCAATCTCCCGTATTACTTCCCCGCCAAGCTTAGAAGGCTCTTTTTTCACCATGATGCTGGTACGGTAATTATGCTGAAATGTTTGTAGCTCTTTTCGTAGCCTATCCAGCGTTCCATCGGTCTCTATCTGAATTCTTTCCTGTTCAGGCTGAAGAATAATACGATTTCCATTTACCTTACCGAGCACTCCTCTGGTAGGTTGATTAATGTTACGGCCAAGTTCTTCAATAAATGACGCAGCACGGTCACGATTGAATGTAACCTGCAGCGGCAAATCAGCAGAAGGAAGCGTACCGTTCCAGCGCTTCCATATCCCCATAATACCTGACATCTCTTGAGAAACGATTGTTACTTCCCTTATTGTTCCTGGAATATCATATTTGATCTCTATGTCCCGTTTATTAAGGTAATAGTCTCTTCCCCCATACGTTAATATTAAAGGTGTTTTGTTCAACTTTTCTACGAGTTGATTTAGCTTTTCTGTCGCCTCCTCTTCCTTCAATCCTCCGAGCGATATGCCGGCTACGTTAATATCTTCATGAACCCGAACTGAGCGTTCTTCGCCTATATCTTTCGATAAACCGGATAAATACATGGCCAGCATACTGCATATAAACATCTGGGAAAAAAGAAGCATCAATACTGCCGGGGGGTGCTTTAAACGGATACGTTCCAGCATTTCGATTCCCTCTCTTCATGTCGCAATCTTTCTCTATCTCTATAGAATACATACGAATAACAACGGTATTTGTTTTACCTGCCTCACTTCTATTGCTTTATTTCTTCATCCAATACTTGCTGGAGCCGATAAAAATATTCTTCATCCGACTCGTTCAGCCCCTGAACTGCTGAAAGGTTAATCAGTTCTTTCTCATCTTCAAAACGTAGACCGTCATCGTTTATTTCTTCTTTTGGGTATATAATTTCTTCTTCCTGCTCTTCTATAGTTTCACTCTCGGATACAATAGGATTCTTCATATTGTCCTGCTGCACCGTGTCTTTCTCTCCTTCAAGCAGATAATCAGCATCAATAGTAAGTATGGATTCTTCCTGCTCCACTTTCTTATTATCCATAAATTCCCAATCACCTTCTTCTACTGTCTTCGGCGGCTCTTCCGCTTGAACATACTGAAGAGACAGCTCTGCCAACAGCTTGTCAATCGCTTCCTGTGTACTTCCTTCCACTACTACATCTTGCATAGGCGCGCCCTCTTCCATTGCAATTTTCTGCCCGGAGAACTCTTCTTCTGCCGCTGCTACTTCATGACTTAAGACAGTTTCTCCGCTTTTTCCCGACATCTCCTGCCCCGCCTCATTCTGGGTAATATCTTCTTGCGCACAGGCCTTTTCGGAAGCATAGCGGTAAAAAAACAATCCCAAAAAGAAAGCGACCCCGAGAGCAGCCGTAATCGCCATTCCCAGTATTAATAAAAGAAATGGAAGAGACAAACCAAAACATACAGCCAAAAGAAAAACAACAGCTGTCGGACGATCTCCCTGTATATGCTTTCGAAACAAAATAAACAGCAATGCGGTACATAAAATGTAGATAACATAATAGCCGCTTACACCTGATAACATTTCAGAGACCACCTTTATTAACAAAATCAAAGAGAAATAAATATATTCGGTTTTTAAGTCTTATTTCCTTCATGAAACTTTTTATTTTATAACAATTATGTAACAGATATTATACAGGACCCTTTTAATGGTAAAATAGAATCAGGTCAGGAGGTGTGAAATCCATGAGTTTTTTTAAAAGCGAAAGAGGATTAACTCTGGTTGAAGTGGTGGCGTCTATGATAATCCTCTCTATCTCCCTTTTACTATTTGGCAGTTTCTTTACTAGAAATTATACAATATCGAAATCGCAGGATAACCGCATGATTGCAATGAACCTTGCAAGGCAAACTGCCGAGGAATGGAAAAGCGGCACCGTTCTTTTCCACTCCACTGAAATGACGTTACAAAATCGCGAAGCCATCACAGACAATACGCCTCTGGATTATGAAACTCTCAATTCCCTCACAAGATCGGGTAAGTTGGTGATTGAACTTAAACAACCTATCGTTCTAAACGGGCGTTCTTATATACAAACCGTAGAGGTGGAAGATATCGGGAAAAACGACCCGCAAAACAAACTTGAAGAAAATTTAATGCTTATGATTACAGTTACAGTCAAAGAGATGAATGAGCCTGCCTCCGTATTGGCGCGTATAAGCACGGGAATGGCAAAATAAACTGGGAGGTGCAAATGAAAAGGTTTATTAAAAATTATACGTCGTATATGCGAAATGAAGCGGGACTCACACTGGTTGAACTTCTGGCAAGTATAACAATCTTTATTCTCATTCTCATCCCGCTGTCTTCGGTCTATGTTTCAGGAATCACTACATACGGTAAAACCCAGGTACAGACTTCTTTACGCAATGAAGCAGACTTCATCATCGGAGATATAATGGATAAACTCCAGAATGCTTCCTATTTTGACTTGGACGATGGTACAGACAATACAGACAAAAGCGACATATTTAACGTGCTCAAGTCCGGGCATGTTGTGACTGAGGCAAACGATACGGCATTCAAAAAAGGAGTCGCCGTCTATACAAGGGAAGTGAACTATGAAAAATTAAACGAATCTTCATTAGAGAAAGTTCCTGTCTCCATATTAAAGAAAAAGGTATATCAGTTCTCTCCCACACCTTCGGGCAAAGAAGATTTGTATGCTCCTTTTTCCTGTGACGATTCTTACCTTGTCTACGGTCTGTTTCGCATCATTGAAGAAAACAGCGACAAAAATAATAAACGGGTGGGCATCTATCTAATTATCGCTCCAAAAAAACAAAACAACGACATTATACAAAACGGGCAGAAAACCGCATTTTCTAATTTAGCGGAAATAAAAGCGGAAGTTGAAAGATTGCAATCTGCACAGGGAACAGAAACGGCGACGGCAGAAAGCAACGTTTTGTTTAATTATATTTATATGGTACGTACCGAACTATCTGTAAACAGTCTTTCACAGGAGTGAGGAAATTGAAGAGAGTACTAAACGAGCGAGGGGGCGCCCTGCTTATTGTATTTTTTATTTTAATTTTATTTATGATTTTAGGAGTTAGCATTTCGTCTTTCATAGTGCATAGCGGTAAACAAAGAGCGTTTGCCGATGATGAGATTCAAGGAAAGATGCTTGCTGATACAGGGCTGACTTATTTCAAACAGTACCTGGAAAAAAAGATGAATGATGAGGATAGTCCAATTAAATCAGGCGGACAAAAAGACAGCACAGCAGTAGATACATTTATTCTAGACAAAGTGAATGAAGTAGCAAGCGAGATCACATTAGAAAATGAGAAAGGACCGTATAAAAAATATACGCTTCCTGGAGAGCATCAGGGCGGGTTTGCACTGGGCTATAAGAAAGAGAAGATAGAAAATGGCATTATTCCTTATGTCAACGATCCAAAAAAGCCAAGCCAGCCTTATGTTCGAAAAATTACGCTTTATGTTCTGGGACTGCCCGCTCGCACGATTAATGAAACCGAAAAAGCCAGGCGCGTGCTGCTTACCTCTACTGTATATATCAATACGGTACCGGCGCCGTTTCACTACGCCGTAAGTACTCCAGGGGAGTTGCGCCTTTTTGGCGGAACAAACATTATCGGAAATGTTGCAGCCGGCAGTATACTCGTTTCCACGGATTATCGGTATCTGGATAATAACACTTGGAAAACAGGAAATAGAGACGATTCTAATGAGCTGGACGGTCTCCGCGAGCCGCTTCGTAATCAACCCTATATAGAAGGCACCGTATTCCTTTCAGAGGAAGGAACGGTCAGTAAGCTTGCAAATGTAAAAAATGTAGAGCCTTCAGCTAGTGATAATTTCCCTGACAAAACGACCATTTCCCTATTAAACAGAACATCCTTAAAATCTCAGGAAATTTTCACACCTAAAGCTCTTCCTACTGACAGTAGTAAAACAGAGTTGTCGGCCCCTAAAGAAAAGCCCTATATTCCCGGCTATGAACCGCCTCTAATAGAGAGAAAGACAAAAGAGGAAAAAGAGGAAAAAGAGGAAAAAGCCGACGATATTTCTTTATTCGTAAAAGAAAGGATCGGAGATCCTGACAGTCCGGTCTATGTCGGGGCTGCAACGGCAGGATTTGAAGCTGCATCAGAGCCGCTTTCGTTTGAACAGGGAGAAGAGGATGGTTTTAAAAATGTTGCTTCTAAGGTAAACTCGTTATCTAGCGATATACTAGTAATCCGCTCACAGACTAAAGACCCTCTTTCTAACAATGCGCCGATACCGCTGACTGTCCGTTTAACTGGTGACATACTGAAAAACAAAGTAAAACAACTTTACATCGGACCGTCAGAACAGACAAATCCAAATCATTACCCTAATGTTAAAACAACCGTAGAAATGGGACACCTAGGAGCATTTAAAGACGGAGCGGACGGTAAGCCTTTTGCATTTGAAGGCACCATTTATATTAAAGGGAATCTTGACATTGTCGGAGACATTAATATAAAAGGAACAATCTATGTGGATGGAGATGTAGTCATTCGAGAGATCGAAAATGTAGGAAATGAAAACCTTGCTATTGTGGCTTCCGGAAAGATTAGTTTAACGGCGCGGAACACAAAACAAAGTACCGATTCTACAGAAGACTACCTTACGAAGTGGGCCGGAAATGCTGACGATGGCTTCCGGCCGCTATCCGCTTTTCTTTACTCTGAACAATCTTTGGAGATTTACTCTGTAAATTCTTTTAACCGAATTTACGGCGGTATTGCTACAGGGCGCGAGGAAAGTTATTTGGAGTTTAACACAAAACGTGAAAGAACGGCTCGGATACACGAATCCGATGATCCTAACTCTAACTATCTTGCATCCAGATTTACCATTCAATTTAACAGAAAGATTTTCGAAAAAGAAATGTATGGATTACCGCCCGGTGACACATTTTTCCTTGACATTTATGATATTGAGTATCATCAACCAAGTCAAGTTCCCCAAACGGTAGAATTCGCTTCCTGAAAAATGTACTTTTCTGTAATAGACACAAGCAAAGAAGGACCGGGAAAACTTTATTCCCCGGTCCTTCTTCGTCCTTAATTCAGGTTTGCTTTCGCTTTTACCAAAACATTAAATTCTTTAATTTTCGGTAGCATATCTCCGTCATCGCTCGTAGTCTTTATAATAGGCGCTGTTCCTGGCAATTCGATTATATATGTGGGATAGACTTTCATCTTAACCGTATACGTATGCGTTTTCCCATCGGCCGTTTTAATAAGACGAATGTTCTGAACAGGACCATCCATAATATTCTTACCCGCTGTATCCAGCGGCGTAAAACCAACGACCTCTCTTCCATTTTCTTCAATTGTATATCCCGCTTTTGGCACTTCTATTGTTAACCATGGAGGAATGGTAACATCCGGCTTAAGCTTATATATCATGTTTACCTGTGTTGCCCGATTCTCATCCTTGCCTGATTTCGGATTTACGCTTATATCGAGATCAATATATGGATGAGCGCCTCCTTCTCCAGGCGGCGATACGTTCTCTAAGGGGTTAAGCACAATATTTTCTTTTTTCTCCCCTATATCCGGCGTCTTTGCCCAGATTCCGAAAGGTGTATCTGTCGGCTTTCCACTCTCATTTTTCAGCAAATCAACAACCATCGTTTTCGACTCGAATTTTCCTGTATGGAAAACTTCATCATTCCAATTGCCGCTCGAATTTTTTGTACGCCATTCTGTATCCTCGAAAATAGTCGCATCAACCGGAATAATGGTAACGATCGCCTGATCACCAATAATTACAGCCTGCCAGGTGAAGTCAGGATTAAGAGGATCAACCTGGACAGTTAATGTTAAGTTTGGAAACCGTTCTGTCAATGTATTGCTTTGTACCCCTGTATAGCTTACCATCCCTTGATTTAAGGCATATGTGCCACGTTTATTAGCAGAGACTTGAATTTCAAATGTAGCTATATACTTATCTCCTTGAAGTACAAAAGCGGGTTTTCCTCTTACAATATTTCCATCTTTTGTCCATCCCTCCGGAATGGATACAATCTCAAAAGCAGGTGCGGCAGGGAAGGTCTCAATGAATGAAAGATCAGGCATTACAGACCCATAACCTAAAAATTCTCCATTTCCTTCTCCTGTTAATTTAAAAGTAGCAAACTTACCTACTTGAATCTGAAGGTGATTTCCTTCCCCTCTTTCTTCACCAGATAAAGGTACAGTGATTATTTTTCCAATGTTTTCTTGTTTTTTAAGAAAAGGAGCGACTTCCTTGTTCAACTGATCTTTTCCATTGTCCATATTCAGCCATTGTCCAACTGCTACAGAGGTCTGATATCCTTCCTGCATCTGCTGCTGCAAAGTACCTCCTGAAAGTTCCAAAACCCCAAAATTCCCGTGAGACTTAAAGCTCAGTAAATCATACACCTTGTGCAATTCATATCCGTCACCCTGTGGCAAAGCAAGCGGAAAAATCCCTTTATACTCTTCAACATCTTTATTCTCGATATTGTACGTAATGGTTGCTACTTCATTTGGTTTTATATTGTTTTTATCCAGAGATCTCGTTAATGTTAATTTCTTTAACGGATTTAACACTGTAATCCTGCTTGTAGCGAAAACCTCTCTGCCACCAGATATAATTTTCGCCTTAATAGTAGCTGTACCTGGTGCTAACCCTTTAATAAGTACACTGCCGTCATTCTTCTCTGTCTTGCTGGCATAGTTTACGTTCTCTATCCATTCCCATTCAACACCGCGCAAATCCGCATTTTCCGGTTCCGCTTTCGGAAACAGCGTGACTTCTTCGCCCACTTCTAACTCTATATCACGCAAAGCAAGATTGGAGATAACTGTTTCTGCGTCCAAAATAAGCGGCTTGAACTTACCTGCTACGATTTGGTTATCCAGATCTTTATACTCGACTTCTGAATTGCCGAGTATATATTTTTGATTGCCTCTTGGAATTACTTTGATTTCAAACGACACAGGCTCTTCCCGCACTATATAGCCACTTCCATCTGCTTCTCTTACATATCTAATATCCTCTATCAACCCTGTCACTTTATAGCCTGTTTCCAGCGATCCGGTTCGTATCCATCCTTCTCTCTGTGGAATTTCGACCTCTAAACCGGGTGGAAACGATTCAGTAAATTTTACGTTTTTAACAATCATTTCTGGATATTTCTCACCTAAATCAACAGACAGCTTCTCCGGTACAATACGATATGGAATAACAGTTTCCTCATCTTTTACACCCTGAAGGCTTTCGGCTCTTTCAAATTTTAGCTTGGCGATTACTCGCTTCACTTCAATTTTTATTGTTTTTTTGGTTTGAGCACCCTGATTATCTTGTGCTTCGATTTCAACAATTACCGTGCCTCCGTCTTTCATATTGTCTGAAAGTGTATAAGATGGCACTGTAACAAGCGAACCGTTTCTTAATTTTTGCCAGCCTTCTCTTTCTCCCCCATTGTTCTGATTTGGATAAATCGTCTTATAAGGAAGGGTCTGTTCCTGACTTGCATCTTTTGCTGGTACTTCTTTAACTGAAACCTTTGTGTATACATCTACATCTTTTAAATCTAAATCCTCTATTTTATATACAATCTCTAAAGGGTCAATCGTCCGCATCCGATCTAATGCTTCCCCTGTCTTCTTCTCTTGAGGAGTATAGACGGTAAGTTCCGGAGCGTGATTGGCCCCAATAAAGGCGCGATACATCGTATTTACGAACAGGCGCTGTTCCGGATCCGGAAAACCTTTGTTTGTATGCCCGGTTCCAGAATAAGTTACCGTTCCCTTGGAATAAGTGTAATAATGGTTCCAGCTATCGTCCGTGTCCCGCTTGCTGCCGATAATGTTATACCAGGGAACGACGTTCTCGTCCTCTAAATCCAGAGTATAGTACTGGTTATGGGTTGTGGCAATCTGAACATTTTCATCTAA
This sequence comes from Aneurinibacillus danicus, assembly GCF_007991215.1. Lineage (GTDB taxonomy): Bacteria > Bacillota > Bacilli > Aneurinibacillales > Aneurinibacillaceae > Aneurinibacillus > Aneurinibacillus danicus. The sequence continues at coordinate 55,640 of NZ_BJXX01000019.1, read as the reverse complement.
CAAGAACGGAAACTGATTGATCATCCCTTCATTTACTTTCTTTGTTTGTTGTGAAGTATTTGGAGCGTTCAGTCCTAAATCGGTTTGCGGCTTTTGCTGGCCGGTTACATCCATAAAATTGTCTACCCAGTTATTTCCTGTTTTAAAAATAGTGTCGTGGGTAAACATGACTCCCTGCCCTGTACTAATAAACCTCTTAACTTCCGCAGCAGCCTCCTTGCTTATTTGTGCGTCATTGTATACATCTGCAAAGCCGAAAATAAGCATGTTGTATTTTCCGTTTAGTTTCGTGTATCCGCTTTTGTTAAAATCGGCCATGCTTGTAACTGTAATGCTAATTTTATAGTCTTGCGTTTCTAAATAAGTTTGCTTCATGTTCTCTTCTTTAAGCAGGCTGCTGGTGTTTGCGGTGTCCTTTGTTACCTGAAGTACCTTCACCTCTACTTTTTGATCACGAAATTGAAATGCACCTGTAGTATAATCTTTGAGTCCGGTATTTTTATCTACAACTTCCAGTTTCCAATACCGCATTCCCGAATATCCTCTCATAAGCGGATAGCTAAGTTTACCGGAAGCATAGGCAAGTTCTGTCGTTCCTATCATTTCAACCGGATCATACCTTTTATTGAAATCGGTATCGATATACAGATTAGCGACCAGATTTTTAGATGGCAGCTGCGCATAGTTACTGATGTTGAAATCAAAATTGACTGTATCTCCTGGCTTGTAGATCTGCGGGGCTTGAGGGTTATAATTGCTTGGTTGACTTGTTACCTTTATGCGGGGTCTTTTTACTTCTGCTGAGCGAATAGCGGTAACCGCCTGCTCTTTGCTTGTGACGAATTTTACATTGCTTACAGGCGCTGTTTTATATTCTTTAAAGTTATTTTGTAACTTGCTTCCGTTTTGCGTGAGGATATCTTCATGCAATACTACAAGTTGGCCTTTGGCTATAAAATCCCTTTTGATTTCTCCGGCCTTGAGATTTGTAATGTCGTTCATCCTATCTTTCGTATCGTGTGCCTTTTCTCTCGAATTATTTTTATAAGGAAGCACAGGGGTAGTGGCATATGTTCCGCTGCCGATATAAATCACGTCATACTTTCCGTCCAGCTCTTCGCGCAAAGCAACAAATTTCTTCATGCTAATCGTTTCTATAATGTATCTATCATCTCCGGCTAAGGCGTCAAGATCTGAACTCAGCCTTTCTTGGCTGTCATCCCCTTGTTTTTTATCCGTAATCTCTAGGACCTTTATCTTAATCGCTTCGTCTGCATATATATAAGTAATGCCTGCCGCGATACTGCCCAGCAAAAGGGCCAGTATCAGAATAATAGATAATGCTCCCTTGAAGTTTTTGATATTCACCGATATCCCCCCCTTATAATAGCCTCTGACATACAAGGCCATCATACCTATATCTTAAATCATACTTATTTAAAATTAAATGGCTAAAAGGTGAAATGTTCCATTTCTTTTGCCTCTATAAGTAATAAAAAAGCCCTCTCTCATCTTGAACGGTAAAAGAGGGCTCTCATTATATTATTTTCGCATGTTCTTCTTACTTCTTCTCCAATTCCTCAACCAGCTGTACCGCAGCCTTCCAAATATCCCCCGCGCCCATTGTCAGCACGAGGTCGCCCGGTTTTACGACGTCTTTTAAGTACTCGACCACTTCTTCCTTCGTCGCGATATATTTCGCGTTCGGATTGCTGTTCTCCCGAATCAACTGCACCAGCTTCTCCGCGCTCACCCCTTCAATCTCAGGGTCGTTTGCCGGAGAATAGATATCGACAATAATCACTTCGTCCGCTTCCTTGAACGCTTTGCTGAATGCATCCAGCAGGAAGAATGTGCGCGTATACCGCTGCGGTTGGAAAATCGCCACAATGCGGCGGTTTGTTGACCGGGCCGCTTCCAGCGTCGCTTCGATCTCGGTCGGATGATGCGCGTAATCGTCCACTACCAGAATGTCATTCACTTCACCAATGACCTGAAAGCGCCGCTTCGCGCCGCGGAACGCGGTAATCGCTTCCGCAATCTCTTCAAACGTAAGACCTGCTTCCATGCATACGGCAGTCGTCGCCAGCGCGTTATACACATTGTGTATGCCCGGCACAGAAAGCTTCATCCGGCCCAGCAGTTGTCCTTTGTGCATGACATCGAAAGAAATCGTACGGTCGCCCGGCTCAATATTGCTGGCTATGTAGTCGGCCTGCTTATTGATGGCGTACGTAATGAGCGACACATTGGTTTTTTTCTCCGCCAGCATCTCTCCCACATAATCGTCATCGATACAGACGATCGCCGTGCCGTTTTCTTTTACCTGGGAGAGGAACTGACGGTACGCTTTCTTTAAGTTCTCGAAATCGCCGTCATAGTTTTCGAGATGATCCGGTTCAATGTTGGTTACAACCGCAATGTGCGGGAAGTATTCCAGGAACGTGCCGTCGCTTTCGTCCGCTTCCGCCACGACGAAATCCCCCTGGCCCGCTTTGGCATTGCTGCCGATGTCCATAATCTCTCCGCCGATAATGTACGTCGGGTCCATTCCCGTCTTCTCCATTACAAGGGCAATCATCGACGAAGTGGTCGTCTTGCCGTGGGCACCCGCTACCGCGACGCCTTTCTTTTCATTCAGCAGACGCGCCAACATTTTGGAACGGTGAAGGAGCGGAATCTGCTGTTCTTTCGCTGCGACCAGCTCTACGTTTTCTTTCGGGATGTCGGTCGAATACACGACCAAATCCGCTCCTGCGATGTTTTCCGCCTGATGACCGATGAACACCTGTGCTCCTTTTTTCTGCAGCTTATCCGTCAGTTCTTTACGAGCCACATCGGAACCTGTGACATGGCATCCCATATCCAGCATGACACGGGCGATGGCGCTCATTCCATACCCGCCAATGCCAATAAAATGAACATGTTCCCGCTTGTGCTCGTGCTGTTTTTCTACCTGAGTGTCCATCTTATTCATCACCAGCTTTCCTGTTTTCTTTCCACTCGTTTCGTATGTCTGAAATAAAATACAACGATCCGGCCACAAGCAACACTTCCTGCGGGGTGACCGTATGTAACGCCTGCCGCCATGCTTCTTGCCAATTTTCCTCCGCCTGTACGGGCATATCAGGGGCAGCCGTTCTGAATGCGGCCGCAAGATCTTCTACGCGGGCCGCGCGCGGATGGTCATTCTTCGTTACCCACACCCTGTTGCATATCGGGGCGAGCTGCCAGGCCATCTCTGCATAATTTTTATCTGCCAGCGCGGAAAAAACAAGAGAAACTTTCCGCCCCGGATAATAGTCCTGCACCGTCTGTATAAGCGCAGACACGCCTTCCGCGTTGTGCGCGCCGTCCAAAATAACGTCCGGAGCTTCACTGATTTTTTCGAAACGACCTGGCCACCTGGCTTCGCGCAGCCCTTCGCGAATGTGCTCTTCTTCAATATATAAAGCGAAGTAGTTACTTAGGACTTGAAGCGTCATCAACGCCGCAGCCGCATTATCTACCTGGTGTGCACCGACAAGTCCCAATTCGCATCCCGCCACGCTGCCAAACATACCCGCAAAGTCCATCATCTCACGATCGTTCTCTCGAATACGCACCGCGTCATATTCTTCACCCGCTCGGTATATGGAAGCACGACGGCTGCGGGCGGCTTCTTCGATGATTTCCAGCGCTTTGCCCGGCATTTTCCCGGTAATAATCGGAACCCCGTTTTTGATAATCCCGGCCTTTTCCCGGGCAATAGCGGGTAAATCCTCTCCCAGTATATTTATATGATCGAGTCCGACATTAGTGATAATGCAGGCGAGCGGATGGACGATGTTGGTGGAATCGAGCCGCCCGCCAAGTCCTGTTTCCCAGACAACGATATCCGGGTACGTCACCGTAGCAAAATACAATAGCGCCAGTGCGGTCACCACTTCAAATTCGGTCGGCGTGCCGAATTCGCTTTCTTTCATTTCTTCCACAACCGGTTTTACTTTCTCGATCAATTCAACCAATTCTTCAGTCGTGATGTACGATCCGTTGTACTGAATCCGTTCGTGGAATGACGTAACGTATGGTGATACAAACATCCCTACATCTTGTCCCGCCCGCCGCAGGATCGCGTGCAGAAACGCGGCGGTCGAGCCTTTGCCGTTCGTGCCGGCGATGTGAATAAATTTCAAGCGTCGCTCGGGGTGTCCGAGGCGCTCCATCATGTATTCCATTCTTGCAAGGCCCGGACGGACGGAGAACCGCTCCAGTCCGGCCAGCCAGGAAAGCGCCTGATCTAATGATTGTGATGCCATGTTACACTCACCCTTTAAGCTCTTGAATTCGTGCTTTTACTTTTGCCTGTTTGTCGAGATAGTCGGCTTCCTTTGCCCGCTCCTGTTCGATAACTTGAGCCGGAGCTTTTTCAACGAAACCTTTGTTCGACAATTTCTTTTGTACACGCTCGACTTCCGAATTGAGCCATTTCAGTTCTTTTTCAAGGCGGGCAATTTCCTGCTCGATGTCAATGAGACCCGCAAGCGGCAGGTACAGCTCCGCACCGCTGACAACGGCAGACATCGCTTTCTCCGGCGCCGCAATGTCAGTACCGATGCTCAGCACTTCCGGGTTGCAGAAACGTTCAATGTATGCCTTGCCGCTCTCCAGATACGACAGCATCTCTTCGTCATTCGCTTTGATGCGCAGTTCGATTTTCTTGGCTATCGGTACGTTGACTTCCGCACGAATGTTGCGTACGCTGCGGATAACGCCCATCAGCAGCTCCATTTGTTTCACGGCCTCCGTATTCTCGAGTTCCGGCTTTGCTTCCGGCCAGGAAGCGACAATCAGGCTGTCGCCTTCGTGCGGAAGATGCTGCCAGATTTCTTCGGAGATAAACGGCATGAACGGGTGCAGCAGACGCATTGTCTGATCAAGCACGTATGCCAGTACGGAGCGCGTCGTTTTCTTCGCCGCCTCATCGTCGCCGTACAACGGCAGTTTCGCTACCTCGATATACCAGTCGCACAGCTCATCCCAGACGAAATTATAGAGCACGCGGCCCACTTCACCATATTCGAAACTATCGAGCAGACGAGTCGTGTCTTTCACCGTTTCATTCAGACGGTGCAGAATCCACTTGTCGGCAATGCCGAGGTTCTGGCTGATGTCGATGTCCTCGTAACGGAACCCTTCCATATTCATCAGTGCAAAGCGGGATGCATTCCAAATCTTATTGGCGAAATTACGCGCCGCTTCCACGCGCTCCCAGCGGAAACGCTGGTCGTTCCCCGGTGTGCAGCCTGTCGCCAGCATAAAACGCATAGCATCAGCGCCATACTGTTCGATAACTTCCATCGGGTCGACCCCGTTGCCGAGCGATTTGGACATTTTGCGGCCTTCGGCATCGCGCACAAGACCTGTAATTAATACGTGTTCAAACGGCTTCTGGTCAGTAAATTCAAGCGCCGTGAAAATCATGCGGGCTACCCAGAAGTAAATGATATCATATCCGGTTACGAGTACATCGGTTGGATAGAAGTGCTTCATGTCTTCTGTCTCATCCGGCCAACCAAGCGTAGAGAACGGCCAGAGTGCGGAACTGAACCATGTATCGAGCACGTCGTTATCCTGCTTCAGATTCTGGCTTGCACATTTCGGACATTCATGAATATCTTCGCGTGATACGGTCATCTCCCCGCAGTCTTCACAGTACCAGGCCGGAATGCGGTGGCCCCACCACAACTGGCGGGAGATACACCAATCGCGTACGTTTTCGATCCAGTGCAGGTAAATCTTTTCGAAGCGATCCGGCACGAATTGAACGCCTTCCCTCGACTTCTGCGCTTCAATCGCACGTTCGGCCAGCGGTCCCATTTTTACAAACCACTGCGTGGACAGATACGGCTCAACGACCGCGCCGCTGCGTTCACTGTGTCCTACGGAGTGCATATGTTCTTCGATTTTAAATAGAACGCCCTGCTCTTGAAGGTCGCGCACGATGTTTTTGCGGCATTCGAAACGATCTTGTCCCTGATAGCCGGCGGCGTTCTCGTTCATCTTGCCCCCTTCATCCATGACGAGGATCTGCGGTAGGTTATGGCGCTGGCCGATCTCGAAGTCATTCGGGTCATGCGCAGGCGTGATCTTCACCGCACCGCTTCCGAATTCACGGTCTACGTAATCATCGGCAACAATCGGGATCTCACGACCGACAATCGGAAGAACCACCGTCTTGCCCACCAAATCTTTATATCGTTCATCTTCCGGATGCACGGCTACCGCTGTATCGCCCAGCATCGTCTCCGGACGCGTGGTCGCCACTTCGATATAACCGGTGCCGTCTTTCAATGGATAGCGCAAATGATACAGCGCACCTTGTACATCCTTATATTCCACTTCAATATCAGAGAGGGCCGTGCGGGTGACTGGATCCCAGTTAATAATATATTTGCCGCGATAGATAAGCCCTTTTTCGTACAGGCGGACAAACACTTCGCGTACCGCACGGGACAGTCCTTCATCCAGTGTAAAACGCTCGCGGCTGTAATCGAGCGAAAGGCCCATTTTCGTCCATTGTTCGCGAATAATGCCGGCGTAACGCTCTTTCCACTCCCATACTTTCTCCACAAACTTCTCACGGCCCAGATCATGACGTGTGATGCCTTCTTCGCGCAGCGTTCCTTCTACGCGCGCCTGTGTGGCGATACCGGCATGGTCCATGCCCGGAAGCCAGAGTGCGTCATAGCCCTGCATTCTCTTAAAACGAACCATAATATCCTGCAGCGTATTATTCAGCGCATGGCCGATATGCAGGTTTCCGGTTACATTCGGCGGCGGAATCACAATGGTGAACGGCGTTTTGCCCTTATTTCGTTCAGCTTTGAAGTAGCCGTTGTCGCGCCAGAACGGATACCATTTCGCTTCCGCCTGTTTCGGTTCATATTTGGTTGGCATTTCAGTTTGATTCGGCTGATTGGACATAAGTTTACCTCCATAAAAAATACTGAAATGATGAGAAATGAAGGAATACAAGATATTATTGTAGAAAAAGGCGAAGGCCTTTTTCCACTTCCTCCTTCTTATCTCGTGTTTTTCATAAAAATAAAAAACCCCCCATCCTGTCAAAGGACGAAGGAGTTTATTCGCGGTACCACCTTTGTTAGCCTATGTGCGCACAAACGGCGCGAGCACAGGCTCACTTGCAATAGGATAACGGGATTACCCGGTTTGCCCTACTGGATTTTCGTTCAGGCAAACGGCTCCGAGGCTACCTTCTATCAGTACATCCATACAGACCTTCCACCGTTGGTCCGCTCTCTGGCATGGCATCCCGATATACTCTTCCTCTTCAACGCCAGTATACATATATACTTATGCACTATCCATTGTACCCAGTTTAGAAAGAAATAGTCAATATACCTTTCTTTCTCTTACTTCTCATCTGCAACCCGGCCGTCTTTAAGCTGAATGACACGTCCGGCTTCGCCGGCAAGTTTCATATCGTGAGTTACCATAATGACGGTCTTGCCCTGGGCGTTCCATTCTTTAAACAAATTCATAATTACATCGGCATTATATGCATCTACCGCACCGGTCGGTTCATCGGCCAAAATCACGTCCGGCTTATTGATCAGCGCACGGGCGAGCGCCACCCTGCGCTGCTCACCGCCGCTCAACTGGTAGGGAAGATTCTCCAACTTATCACCCATACCGACCCGTGCAAGCATTTCCCTGCCCCATTCTTCATCGCTTGCCTTATAGGTACGGTGTACAGTTTTCGGCAGCAGCACATTTTCCAGCGCGTTCAGCGTCGGAATTAAGCTTGGGAACTGAAAAATAAAGCCGCAGCGTTCCGCGCGGATGCGGGTCCGTTCCGTATCACGTAAATCCGTTACATCCTTGCCGTCAAATCGTACAATACCTTCCGTCGGCCTCTCCAATAGGCCAGCCATCGCAAGAAACGTCGACTTACCGCTGCCTGACGGTCCGACGACCGCAACGAACTCGCCTGCTCCGATTGTTTCGCTTACATCGCTCAGCGCATGTACTTTTCGCTCCCGCCCAATCCGATACGTTTTGCAAATATTCTCAAGTACAATCATTAATACTCGCCCTCCCGAATCGCTTCATACGGCTGCAGCTTCAGTGTCGAGCGAACCGGAAAGAAGGCGGCCACAATCGCAATCAGTGTCGTTATTGCAGTCGTCCCCAGGCCAATGAGCAAACCTGTCGACCAATCCGGGAACAGCATTGGCAGTTGCAGCAGCTGCAGAATCAGGATGCGGTTGTCATACAACGCCGCTGCGGCTGCAAACGAGCCAAAAGTTGCTCCAATAACCGAAGCAAACCCCGCTTCCATCAACAACAGACGGAACGTAACAGCTCGTGAAGCCCCCATGGCTCGCAGCATACCAATTTCCTTCTGACGCTCACTGATAAGAGCGGTGAACATCGTCATAACCTGCAGGGCGCTCATAATAAGGACTAACCCGATCATCATATAGCTCATCATTTTTACCGGGAATACCTGCTTATTTACCGTCTCCTGCAAGCCGCTTCCTTTCACTACGTCTACGTTCAAATTCATCCGGTCAATCTGCCGGCTCACAAACTCTTCCATACCCGGCTTGGTTTTAACAAGAATAATGGAAATCGAGTTTTCCGGAAAATCCAGCTTGTTCTTTTTATGATTCAGCTCCCGTGCAGCGTCCAGCGTAATAAAAAGCGTTTTATCGGTTCCCATACCGGTGGGAAAAATCATGTTTTTCAGCATAAAATCTTTGCCGAATAACGTGACCCACTCCTGCATATATTCGTTATCAAAATGATAAATATAGTTCTTTCCACCGGCTTCCGCTCCGGCAATCAAATCGTACTTCCCGATCTGTTTCTCAGTGGCTGTCCAATTCTTCAGCGTAAAATCGGTTTTCGGATCGTAAGCTACGACAGGAAAATCCCCGGATGTCTGACAGCACACGGTAGAGACCGTTTCCAAATACAGCTGCGGAGAAGCCGCCTCTACTTCACTGATTGTACGGACTTTATCCAGTACGCTCTCCGGCATGTAGAACTTGGTCGGAGTACCTGAAATAATCATGTCTCCCGCCTGACCGCCAAAACCTTTGGGCACCACCATCAAACTGGCGCCAAGGCGGCTTGCGCTTGCGGCGATGCTTCGCTCCATGGAAAACACAAAAAAATAGCTTACAAACAAAATAAAAGCGGTAATAGCGGCGCTACCTGCAAGCAAAACGGTCCGTGACATTTTCCGCCGTAAATTACGCCAGGCCACCGTGGAAAGCTTCTTCATTCCTTGTCACACCTCTATATCTCTCAGCCTCTTTTTCCATTATAGCAAAGTGCTAATAAAATTTACTGAGGTGATTGTGTCAATCCCGCGACGATAAAATTTTAATCATCATAAAGAAAAGCCCGCTAATAACTGTAAACCAGAGAATGTAATAAATAATCTGTACGCCGCTCAGCATGCTTGTTCACCACTCTCTTCCTTATTTTTCCCTTATTATACCACCAGGAACAGGCAAAGCAAAAAGACCAGAGGAAAGATCCATCTGGTCTTTGTCTGCTTATTTCAATGTTTTTAGGAACTCAACCATGGAATCCTGCTGATCCGGTGTCCAGGAAGCCCCGAGCGGCGGCATACCACCACGGCCTTTGGTCAGTACTTCTTTAACTCCCTCTGGCTTCAGCTTATCCACTACACCGTGCAGCGTCGGAGCCGCGCCTCCCATACCGCCATTAAAATCAGCGCCATGACAGGCAATACATTGGCCGGAAAGTCCTTTTCCTACTTCCGCACTTACACCCTGGGCCGCCTCACCGCCGGCCGGACGTTCGTCGATTCCTTTTACAGTTAATGCATAACCGACAGCCCAGATGGCAAGCACGGCATACACGACAATCAGGAAACGAGGGACTTTTCCGTGGCCTTGCTTCATACCCATTACTTCATCAATATGGTCTTCATGATGCTCATGGTTTTTGTGTTTATCAGACATGTCGTCGCCTCCTTTTCCCAACTATTTCGCCGGAGCCGGTTTCAGGCTCATCAAGTATGCAACAAGGTTATTCAGGTCTTCGTCGCTCAGGTAATCATATTTTGGCATGATAGAGCCAGGAACAATCTTTTGCGGGTCCTTTAAGTGTTCAATATTCCATTCTTTACTTGTACGGGCACCTACCCACATTAAGTCCGGGCCAGTACGGTTAGAACCAAACAGGTGTGGTTTGTCATAGGCATAATCACCAGGTACGGTCACAGGACCGATATTCATCGCCAGGTCGGCTTTAACCGGACGTACAACCTGCGTATGGCAGGTGTTACATCCGTTTGCAATGTATACTTGACGCCCTTTCGCTTCCGGAGAATCCGGAGCATAGTTACGCGCTTCCGCATTCGCGGTCGGCGTCATCATCTCTTTATCAAAGAACGGAAGGATAATCGTCGCGAACGTCCCCATCATAAAGAGCGCAATAGCAGCAAGATAAATAGCTAACGCGTTTCTTTCCAAAGTTGTCCCCTCCTCGGGATAGATTAAGCAACAACGCTTTCTTCGTCAGAAACAAATTTCGTGCCGGACTTCACAGTTTTCCAGATGTTGAATGCAAAGAAGAATTGACCGACAATCATCATCGTACCACCAACGGCGCGCCATACAATCAGCGACTGTACGGTGTTAATGGTCTCGATGAACGGCTTGCCTTCCATCCATGCAAAGCCCTGAATAACACCGGCAATCCAAAGGGTAAAGGCAAACATCAAGAAACCGATAACGGAGAAATAATAGTGCAGGTTCATTAAAGTTTTACTGTAAATATTGCGGCCTGTAAGGCGCGGAATCGCATAGTAAATCGTAACGAAACATACAAACGAGAACGCGGCAAACGGAGCCATATGTGCGTGGCCTACAACCCAGTGGGTGAATTTAACAACCGCGCTTACCTGCATAAGCGCCTGGAACGGTCCCTGCAGACACGCCATCAGATAGAAGATTGCAGCAGTAATAAGGAATTTCATGCTTACATCCTCAGACACTTTGTGCCATACACCACGCATAGTGCCAAATACGTTTGCAAGTACAGTCCAAACCGGGATAATCAAAAGAACGGAAGGAATGATGCCCGCTTTCATCAACCATACCGGAATCGGTCCGTTTACCAGATGGTGCGGTCCGTTCCATACGTAAATCGTAGCGATGGTCCAGAAACCGATAAGCGAAAGCTTATGGCTGTATAATGGCTTACCTGTAAGCTTCGGCAGCAGGTAGTAAATTTGGCCGATACCTACAGTGGTAAACCACAGACCGAGAACGTTATGCCCGTAGAACCAGTTCATGTTCGCCTGCGCGGCGCCGCCTACGATGGAAGACGGAATGTTACCAACCGTCCATACGAGCGGCAGCCAGATTAAAGAGCCGACAAAATACCAGATAGAAACATATAATTGCTTTTCCTGGCGCTTCGCGATAGTCATGAAAAGGTTAATCGACATCAACACACAAAGAACAACAACACCAAGGTCAAGAATCAACGGCAGTTCAGCATATTCCACCCCTGTAGAATAACCCATGCAAATAGCAACAACAGCGGCAACGATAGCCAGATTCCAAATAATGCAGGTCAGATTCCCCAGTTTCTCACTCCACAACGGCGTGCGTGTTAGCTTCGGAATAATGTAGAACATAGCGCCAACCATTGCCATTGACAACCATGCCAGCAGAATGCCATTGGTGTGAATGATACGGATGTGGGCGTATGTCAATGCGAAGTTCAAAGCATCCTGACCCTGAAAATAGAGAAAATCAGGGTCAATTTGCTTTATCGCCACAACAAGACCGGCCAGCATCGACACAATCAGCCAGAACATTGAGGTGTACCAGAAATTCTTTGCGGTACTAAATGGAGCATTACTTAACATGTTGTGAACCTCCCCCTTTAATGTGTAAGTAATATTTCGCATTAAAAATGCTTTGTTTCATAGTGTTTTCATCCTGAAATGTGGAATTTAGGAATTAAACACTACAAACACAACAATAGCTTGACACAGCAAATAAACAATGCGATAATAGTGTTAAACTATGCTCTGGCATTTGTTAATTGCTACGCTTTTAGGATATATCCATATTCTAAGAGGGTCAATTATCATTTACCGAGAAAGTTTGTCGACTTCGTGACAATGATTTCAAATTGAACGTATAGGAAAAAAGGAGGAGCTTTTTATGGCTCCTCCTTTTTGTGGCAGTATTCACCTCTCTTTACGCGCCCGCGTATACTGGCAGCAGGAAAATGCTCAGAAAGGAGCTGCCCCGATGAAAGGACGCTGGCGTTATCATCCATTCTACTTAAAAATCAGGTTCGGTGCTTTACAGCTTATTGTTCCGTTTATTATTTTCCAGTTTATTCGCACTCTCTTGTTCCCCACATCCTTCGATGTAGTTCTGCTCATGCTGCTTGCCCTGCTGTATGCCGCCATTTTATGTGACTGGATATAAAACAAGCCGCAACCTTGTCTGGCTGCGGTTCATTTTTGTATAACGGAAAAAGCAAATCTGTGCATCTTCGGAAGAAGCCGAAGATGCTTTTGCCATGTTTTCGTACGCCGCCGCGCGTGCTCCTCCCGCTGCTCTTCCGAATCACGTATATGGCTCCATACCAGTTGCATCAAACGTTCCGGGAAGAGTAAATAGCATGATAGTAACTGCCGCTCTTCTAAGGTAAGCGGACGCTCCGCTTCGTATTCGGCCAGCCACTCCTGCCCTTTTTGAATGTTCCACTCGTAATACGGCGCATAGCGGCGGAAAAAAATCGCCAAATCCCGGATCGGAACATCAAAATTAGCGTGTTCAAAATGGGTAAGATACAGCTTTCGGCTTGTTCCGACAATTACATTGCGGCGATAGAGCCGTCCATGGCATAGCGCCCGCGCAAGCTCTTTTCCCTCGAGTTTGACTGCCACCTCCGCCAGCCCGCACATGGCCCGGTCAGTAAACAATGAAATCTGCTCTACGCTTCCTCTGACCGTCCGTGCAAACTCCATGCTCCTTCCTGCTCCCCCTGCCGCTTCTGCTACGACCGTCATTCGATTGATGCTATCTTCCCAACGCCGCTTAACCTGTTCAAGAGATACCGGTGCATATCCTCGCCACCGCTCTCCCGCCTGCTGGCTTACCTTGTGAATGCGGCCCACCTCTCTTAATACGCGCGCTTCCCAGCCTGGCACGCTCCGAATCGGCTCTGCTTCTTCGATCCATAGGTTCAATGCATAACGATCTCCCGATACAAAAACATATGGCTCTCCATATTTTGTCACACAAAAAGGGATGATAGACCTGATCCCCCTGTCATATAAATAATGCAACCAGGAAGCGACAAAATACAGCTGCACCGGATGTTCATACATCCTCCTAAGCAGAAAAGCACCTTGATTCGTATCCACTCTCCAGGTGTCTTTTCCCCGCTCTTCGATTTGGTGTAAGAATAAATCATATTCGTACAGCAAATGTTTTGCCAGCCATTCCATCCTTTCCATCATCCGGACGCCTCCCCGCAAAGCTCCTGTGTCTCCAGCACACATTGAAGCAGATGCTCACGCCGGATTTGAAGCTGGAAATCGATTCCCATCCGCTCTTTTTCTTCCACAAAAACCGATATGTTTTCAAGGCGCGAAAAAACCGGCAGCGGATAGGAAAGCAATGCAAGCAGATAATTTCTCTCACGAATAGGCATGGAACGTCTACCGGCATAAGCGGAAAGAAAGACGCGAACACCTTCTTTCCCGCCGGTTTCATGAATTTGTTCCAGTATGGAAAGCGTGTCTTCATGGCGAGGCACAAGGACCGGATTATGCAGACCCGTTATATACCACGCTTCCTCCCAATATACAAGTGAAGAAAGAGGAAAATAGGCAAACGAAAGCGGGGTCTGATCGTTTTCTACCCCGCTTGCTCTGTACAATGCTTCCGCCTTTTTTACTCTTTCCGCAACACGGAAAAGATTATAAAGCAGCCATTTATTCGTCGCGTTCATTGTCTCTTTTTCCATCTCTTTCATGGCGGCATGTAAATGGCGGTAGCTATTTTTCAGTCTTGTTTCATTCAGTATTCCTTTTTTGCGATAGCGTCCCCGGTATACTTCCTCTATACTTTCAAAACATTCATGGATACGCGCCAGTGTTTCTCCAAGCACCTGATATCCTTCCTTCTGAAGAAAAGGATGCGTAAACCACGTAGTATCCTGTTCCCAATAATCGGACAGTGCATAGCAGCCGACAGAAACTGAAATCCAGTGCTCCCTCTGCTTTGTTGTCAAATAGCGCTCTACCTGCCTGACTCCCTGATCGGCCAGGTACTCGCGCCATCTATGCGACCAGCGCAGCAAATTCTCATCCGGACAGTAGATGATACGCTTTTTTCCACGGTCAGTCAGCGCGTACCACCCTGTCTCTGCCTGCTTTACTTCCTGAATCATAAAGGGGTATCCTTCCAGATGACTGCGCAGTATCTCTTCGTGCGGCTTCATCTTTTTCTCCCTCTGACTTTATGATTTTACCGGAATATACAACACCTGACCTTTGGCCACTGTCGCATTCGTGTGCAATCCGTTCGCTGCGGCGATGTCAGCCGGACTGACGCTGTACTTCTCGGCGATGCCGTCAAGCGTTTCATCTTGCTGGGTGATGCACATTTTTAGGCGTGTGAACTTTTCGGCATCCTGCTTCATAAAAGACGTTAAATACAATGCACCTTCTTTTCTTGAAATTTCTGCTTTTTCCGGTTCTTCACTTCTCGCCGGCTCTTCTTCCTGAATTTCTTCTACTCTTTTTATGTCTACCGGATCAGCCTCCGTTTTTTCTTCACGCTGAGCATACGATGATAGCAAGGAGGTTGTTACCGTTACAGGGTCCCGTTTTGTACCTTTTAGCGTAATGGATACTTTTGCTCCACCCTTTTCCGCTTCAGGCTCTGTCCCCTCTTCCTCTGCCGGAGCAGCGTCCCCCTCTTCTGCTTCGAATGAAGCCGCCTCTCTTTCCGCTTCAAGCTCAGCGGTGTCTTCTATCTGTGCCTGCCCTTCATCCACAGTCGTCCCTTTCTCTCGTGCGGGTTGGCTCTCCGCTGTTACTTCCTGTACCGGTACCGGTGCATCCTCTACCCTTGCTGTTTGAACTTGTGCTTCATCTTCTTCTCCCCGTATCTCTTGGATTGATACCGGATTTTCTTCTTCGATTTTCGCTGCCTGAACCTTGTCTTCGTCTTTATTTGTCTGTATTTCTTGGATAGATGCCGGTGTCTCTTGAATAGGTGCCGGGGTTTCTTTCTGTTCCTCTGACTCTTGCGGTTGCTCGAATGCAACAGGCTCAATTTCCGGTTGCACTTCAGCTTCTTCTACAGGCTCCTGCTCTTTCACTGCTTCCTCTTCCGTCTCTTCCAGACGCGCTTCATCTGATTCCGGGGCTTCATTCGACTCCGTGGCTTCCTCTCTCTCTTCCTCCTGCTCCTCTTCCTTTCTGGAAGCTGCATACTCGAACGAAAGCGGAATTTCCGAGGATTGCTCTGCACTGGAATTTGTGAAGACTTCGCTCTTCACCCCGTTTAACGCCAGTTCCGCAAATACGCCGAGTTTGCGCGCGGACTGAATATCATAATCAAACGAAACAATAGAAGCGTAGATTTGCTCCACATCTTCAATTTTGCTGCGTGCGATACGGATGTGCACAGGAATTTTTTCCATAAACGAGGTGAATTCACTTGTGTCTTCAAAATCATCCGGATCCACAGCAAATGGATTAAAGACAACAGAATCCACATACCCGGTTACCTTAACTTCGTTATCATCAAGCGAGATATCCGGGAATTTCGGGGGTTTGCCTGCATATTTTCCTTCCAGCTTTAAGTATCCGGACACAATCACTTCATCCGCCGTTTCTTTGATTTGAATATGCGGCGTTAATTCTATCTCATCAATCTGCTCAATTTCGCTCTGGTCAGGGGAAAGAAAGACGGAGTGCTGCACCGGAAACGTCAATATCGCTTCTTGATTGTCCTGCATGCTGAAGAAATCCTCCCTCCTCAAATGGCTTTCTTTAAAATATATAGGGAGAAAAAAGAGGATATGCTCATTTTCTGTGAAAATCATGAGGAAAGAAGGAAGGGAAAGAGGAAATAAGATCCGGAGAAGAAAAAGGCCTTCGCCTTTTTCTATATTAAAATCCTCTCCTCATTCTTTCCTCTCTTTAAAGAAGCCGTTCCTGCGGCGCATAAGTACCACTGAAACGGCTCGATATTCCAATTACGATTTTATTGCTCTACTGCCTCCACCTGGGAAAGAATGTTGATGATCTCGTCTGCTATGTCTTCACTTAGGGAAAGCTGCGAAGTAAATCCAACACAGGAGCAGTTCATCTCACCTAAAATATAACAGTCACGTCCCTGTTCATCCGTATCGAGAATGAAGTCTGCGGTCCAGATTAAAGGCAAATCATAGCCGCCCAACTTTTCCGTAATCGTCGGCAGGCTTGCCATAAAAGAATGAACAAGATCTCCCCACTCTTCCGGAGCATCATAGCGGTATTTCGCCCCGGAGAATAACGTGGCGGAAAAGGCGTCCGTGTCTTCGGCCGGTTTCTTATGCACAACATTAACCGGTGTTCGATGAAGCATTAACAAACGAATCTCACCTTCTTTAATACGCGGCAGAAAACGCATATCCACCAGCATTCCGTTTTCTCCTGTGATGTACTGTTCGCAGAATGTCATAAAGTTCTCAAGCGTATGCTCCTCCACATGATTGTCTTTCGCTTCCGTGCAGCGCACAACTGCATCCAGCGGCACCTCTTCCGCCTCACCGATATCGCTGACCAGCTGCACACGCCAGATTCCTTCTCCTGTCGAACCGCGGTTCTGCTTTAGTACTCGCTCACCGTTCTTCAGCGATTTCGGGAAATTCTCTTTAAAGGAAGCAATGTCATAGTAGGCAAACGTATCTTCCGGCACAAGCGGTGTCTCACGCAGCTTAACCAGCGCGTCTTTCGCGCCGTAGTTAATCATGGCGTCCGGATGGGGCATTCCTTTTACACCGAATTCGCACAGTTGACGGATCATCTGGAAGTATGTGCTTTCATCTTTTAAATTCCCCGGGTTAATCCGGCTAACATATGCATCAGCGCTGCGGACCACATGTTCGAAAATCTCGTCTTTCTTCTCGTCAGAATAAAAAATAACTTCCGCCGTCCAGCCGCGCTTTCTCAGCGACTCTACCATCGGCATCGTATCCGGCCGATACCCGTCCGGCCCCTTGTCAGTTCCGCCTGCTACTTCAAAAAAGACAACATGCTTCTTCATTCGCAACTCTCCCTTTTGCGTAAATTTTTTATATAAATTGAGGTACTAACATAATCATAGTCCTTTTGAATTATAATTCTTTCTTGTAAAACTATGATGAAGGGAGGGTCACAAATGTGTAAACGTGCTGTAAATTCCCGTTTTTTCGCTGTGTTATCTTCTTATTTTTTATTTTTACATAATTTTAGTAAAATTAGAACGTTAAAGTGAAAAAATTCACAAATAGTTCATTGATAATACACACATGATAGAAAATAAAATACCCGAAGCTTTTTGATAGCCTCGGGTAACGATATAGAAATCTACAACTGTTTCAACGTATTGTAATTCGCTTCAATCGTCCGTTCGATATCTTCATCCGTATGTGCCATGGACACAAACATGCCTTCAAATTGAGAAGGCGGCAGTGAAATTCCCTCTTCAAGCATAAGACGGAAGTACTTGGCAAAGCGTTCTAAGTCGGATGTTTTCGCTGTTTCATAGTTGATGACTCTTTCACCGGTGAAGAAAACCCCCACCATCGAGCCGACTCGATTAAGATGGACCGGGATGCCGAGTTCTTTGGCATTGGCTGCGATGCCTTCTTCAAGACGGGCACTCTTGCGTTCCAATTCCTCGTATACACCCGGTTTGCCCAGCTCTTTCAATGTAGCATAGCCTGCTGCCATCGCCAGCGGATTGCCTGAAAGCGTACCGGCCTGGTACACCGGACCATCCGGCGCAATCTGACGCATGATCTCTTCTCTACCGCCATAGGCGCCGACCGGAAGACCGCCGCCAATGACCTTGCCCATTGTTGTCAAATCGGGTGTGATGCCGAAGCGGCCCTGTGCACAGTGATAGTCGACGCGAAATCCGGTCATAACCTCATCGAAAAT
This sequence comes from Aneurinibacillus danicus, assembly GCF_007991215.1. Lineage (GTDB taxonomy): Bacteria > Bacillota > Bacilli > Aneurinibacillales > Aneurinibacillaceae > Aneurinibacillus > Aneurinibacillus danicus. The sequence continues at coordinate 37,420 of NZ_BJXX01000019.1, read as the reverse complement.
AAGCAATGTTCCGTATTCCAGGGTCAATTCACGCAAACCTTCCAGGAAGCCCGGCAGCGCCGGAACGACACCCATATTGCCCGCCACCGGCTCTACAATAACCGCGGCCAGTTCATGGCCGAAACGCTCAAACGCCACTTTCGCGCTTTCGAGATCGTTGTACGGAACTGTAATCGTATGTGCAGCCACAGAAGACGGCACACCGGGGCTATCCGGCAGGCCAAGCGTCGCCACGCCGGATCCGGCTTTAATTAACAGGCTATCGCCGTGGCCGTGATAGCAGCCTTCAAACTTCATAATCTTATCGCGCTTCGTATAGCCGCGCGCCAGACGCAGGGCGCTCATGGTCGCTTCCGTCCCGGAGTTGACCATCCGAACGACTTCAACCGATGGAACAATCTCGCATACCAGTTTGGCCATCTCTGTCTCCAGTACGGTCGGCGCACCAAAACTGGTGCCTTTTTCCAATACTTCCCGCAGCGCTTCCTGTACTGCCGGATGGCAGTGTCCAAGAATGAGTGGCCCCCAGGAACCTACATAATCAATATACTCGTTTCCGTCCACATCATAAATCTTCGAACCGACGCCGCGTTCCATGTAGACCGGGTTCATACCGACTGATTTGAATGCGCGGACCGGGCTGTTTACGCCGCCCGGCATATATTTTTTTGCCTCGGTAAAACTTTGAATGGATTTATCGTATCCTTTATGCATGCCGTGCTCCTCCTGTTTAGCGTGATTAGTCGATTTCTTTTAACCAGCGGACCGCATCTTTTGCCGAATAGGTAAGGATCATGTCAGCTCCCGCACGTTTCAAGCCGGTCAACAGCTCAAGCGTAATCGCTTTTTCATCCACCCATCCACGCTCGGCCGCCGCTTTAATCATCGAATATTCTCCACTTACATTGTAAGCCGCGACAGGAAGGTCGAAGTTGTCTTTTACTTCGCGGATAATGTCCATATAAGCCATCGCCGGCTTCACCATCAGCATATCCGCTCCTTCTTCTACATCGGAAGCCGCTTCGCGCAGCGCTTCCCGGCGGTTGGCCGGATCCATCTGATATGTCTTACGATCGCCAAATTGCGGCGTGGAATGCGCAGCGTCACGGAACGGACCGTAGAATTGGGATGCATATTTCACCGCGTACGACATAATCGGCGTATTGATAAATCCTGCTTCGTCAAGACCCTGGCGAATCGCCGCCACGAAGCCATCCATCATATTGGACGGCGCGATGACGTCCGCGCCCGCTGCCGCCTGGGATACGGCGGTTTTCACCAGCAGTTCAAGGCTGGAATCATTGTCGACGTATCCTTCGTGAATCATTCCGCAGTGGCCGTGCTCGGTGTACTGGCACAGACACGTATCGGCCATCGTGACCAGCTCCGGTGCCCATCCCTTGATTTTACGAATTGCCTGCTGAACGATGCCATCTTCCGCATACGCTTCCGAACCGCAAGCATCTTTATTATTCGGCACGCCGAACACGATAATCGACTGAATGCCAAGCTCTGTAACTTCCTGAATTTCTTCTTCCAGGCGATCAAGCGAATAATGGAACACGCCCGGCATGGAAGAGATTTCATGCTTCGTATCGTTTCCTTCTACGACAAACAACGGATAAATAAAATCGTTGGCATGAAGATACGTTTCACGGACAAGGTTTCTCATCGCAGCTGTTGTGCGCAGACGGCGATGACGTTGAAAATACAAAGACATACTTATATCCTCCTTCGGGTTACCACCCGGTATACTTCGACATAGCCTCAATCAGCCCGTCAATGCTGTATTCATCCCCCATCACATGAACGGCGAGCCCTTCCTCGCGTGCCGCCCTGGCCGTTACCGGGCCAATGACGGCGATATGTACGCCATCCATATACCGCCGCCTCTCCTCTGCATCGAAGGCAGCCAGAAAATAACGCACGGTTGATGGGCTTGTAAATGTAATCATATCGACTTTTCCTTGCTTCAGCTTGTCTTTTAGCTCCGCAATATTTTCCTCTGCCCTTACCGTATCATAAGCCGGTGCGTCTGTCACTTCAAGACCAAGCGCACGCAGACCTTGTGGCAATACATCGCGGCCAATGTTCGCTCTGGGCAGAAGCACTCTTTGTCCCGCTTTTAGTTTGCCCCGCATCGTTTCCAATAAGTGCTCGGCAGTAAATTTCCCGGGAATGTGCTGCACAGAAAGCCCCCGTGCTTCAAGCGCGGCGGCTGTTTTCGTTCCCACTGCGGCAATCCGGCCGGTAAATCCGGACATATCAATATCGAGTTCTTCCAGCCGTTGAAAGAAAAAACTAACCCCATTTACACTAGTAAAAAAAATCCAGTCAAATGAGGGAAGCCGCCGCAGTGCACAATCAAACATGGTTTGATCGGCGGGTGGAACGAATCGAATGACCGGACAGGCGAATCCCTCGCCCCCCCGTTCTTCAATCTTGCGAATAAACGCCCGCGCCTGCTCCCGTGATCTTGTTACTACGATACGCTTGCCGGCGAGAGATGCGTCCATACTCATGCTTGATTGTCCTTATATACTTTTTCAAGAATTTTGTCTGCGCCCTGCTCCTTCAGCTTATTGGCCAGGTTCACACCAAGCGTTTCCGGATTTTCATCTTCCATGCTTTCTTTCAGTACGGTATGCCCATCCGGATCGCCCACAAACCCTGTCAGAGAGATGAGTCCCTCTGTCACAGTAGCATGAGCGGCAATCGGCACCTGGCAACCACCTTCAAGCGTACGCAGGAAAGCCCGCTCCGCCCGGGTAGCAAGCATTGTGTCACTATCGTTCAACTTACTCAACAGTCCGAGCAGCTCCGTATCGTCTTCACGGCATTCAATCGCCAGGGCACCCTGTCCGACCGCCGGCAGGCTCACTTCTACAGGCAGAAATTCGGTAATTTCTCCCTTCCACTGCATGCGCTCAAGGCCTGCGGCTGCAAGGATGATGGCAGAGAAACTCTCTTCTTTAAGTTTGCGCATCCGGGTATCGATATTACCCCGAATCGGCTCAATCACAAGGTCGGGACGCAGCGCTTTCAACTGGGAAGCGCGGCGCAGGCTGCTCGTTCCCACGATGGAACCTGCCGGCAATTTATCAAGCGGCGTACCGTCTTCGCTTATCAGCACGTCCCGCACATCCACGCGCTTCGGTACACACCCGATGGTGAGACCTTCCGGAAGCAGTGCCGGCATATCCTTCATGCTGTGCACGGCCATGTCAATCTCCCCATCGAGCAGCGCCTGCTCGATTTCTTTGACGAACAGCCCTTTGCCGCCGACCTTGGAAAGCGTGACATCAAGAATGCGGTCCCCCTTTGTCACAATCTTCTTCACTTCGAACTCGAACGGGAGCCCGAAGCTTTTCAAACGATCGATGACCCAGTTTGTCTGTGTCAGCGCCAGCACACTCTGCCTGGAACCCACGATGATTTTTCTCATGTCAATTCTCCTTTTCTATAGCCACTGATGAAATGATGAAACCGATCCGGAAATCAAGTAATTCAACAAAATCAATGAAAACGCCGCCGCGTTCCACAAAGCCAGTTTCCGGCCGACCCATCCGTACGTTACCCGTTGATACAAATACAGCGAATAGACGATGAGAACGCCCACCGAAGTAAGAACTTTCGGATCAAGCCAGATGCTATAACTGACTTTAAGATGCGCCCAGATGGCCCCAAGAATCAACGCCATCAGCAAAAGCGGCACCCCTATCATGTTAAAGCGGTATGAATACAAATCAAGCAGTCCAAGCCCCGGAAGCCTCTGCAGCCATTTATTCCACTTTTTTTGCTTCAGCATGCGGTCTTCCACCAAATACATCAGCGAAAAAATGAACGAGAGCGAGAAAGTTGCATAGGCGAGCAGCGCCAGACTGATATGAATAAATAATAGCTCTGACGTCAGACGTTCCGTCACCATTGACGAGGCGTCCTTATTGGCAAAGAAATTCAACGCTAATACGGCAAAGCCCAGAATGTTCGTGAAAAATACCAGCAAATCAATTCGGAACAAGTAGTTGATAACGAGGGAAAACGTAACCAGTATCCACGAATAAAAAAAGAGCGTTTCAAACAGCGTCAATACCGGAAAATACTCTTTCTCCATCATGCTAAGGACAAAAAAGACGCTTTGCAGCGTCCAGACAATGGAAAGCAGCCAGAAGGCGGTTCGATTTACCTTCCGGCTGCGGTTTAGAAAATCAGCAAAATATAGCAAAATGCTGCAAGCATAAATATAAATGATGGCATCGTAAATAAGGCTTTCATGAAACAAGTGGCATAACTCCTCTCCTCAGGAGCATAACTAGAACGCTTGCTGTTCGGTCAACAAACGACGCTGACGAACCGGGATATAAGAAGCTTCTCTTTCTTCCTCTGTCTGCTCTGTCTCTTCGAACGCGTTCTCCAGTGCGAACAACTTGATAAACATATCGAGCGCTTCATCTGCGCCCGGCTGCCCCGCCATTTCTTTGATGCGCACGATCGGATCATGCATAATTTGGTTAATCAAACTGCGCGTCTGCTTATTAATCATGCGAATCTCTTTCTCCGTTAACTCCGGACACTTGTTCTGAATGTTGCGCATCGCTTCCTGTTGGTACGCAAGCAACTTCTCACGCAATGCGCTGATGAGCGGACCGACACCCAGCGTATTGAGCCATGCTTTGAAAGCGACTAACTCTTCGCCAATCATAACACCGATTTTCTCGGCTTCACGGGCACGATCGCGCATATTGGCTGCCACAATGCCTTCGAGGTCATCGATATCATACAGATACACGCCATCCAAGTCATTAATGGCAGGGTCCAGATCGCGCGGCACGGCAATATCAATCATAAACAGCGGACGATGGCGCCGCTTGCGCATAATCGCTTCCACGTCCCGCTTCGTTACTACGTATTCATTTGAACCAGTGGAGCTAATGACAATATCGGCCAGCACAAGAGCTTCCCGCAGACGGTCCATCGGTATAGCTTTGCCGCGGAACTTCTCTGCAAGCGCAACAGCACGTTCATATGTGCGGTTTGCCACGAGCACATGCGCCGCTCCATTCGCATGCAGATGCTTTGCGGTCAACTCGCTCATCTTGCCCGCTCCAAGAATCAGAACGGTTTTATCGTTAAAGTAACCAAATACTTTTTTTCCGAGTTCAATGGCGGCGTAGCTTGTTGAAACGGCATTTTTGTTGATTTCCGTTTCGGAATGGGCGCGCTTGGCCAGCGTAATCGCCTGCTGGAACAGTTTGTTGAACACCGTGCCGGTAGCACCGTTTGCCTGCGATAAGGCAAACGCGTCTTTCACCTGTCCCAGGATTTGCGTTTCACCAAGCACCATAGAGTCCAGTCCACAGGCTACACGGAACAGGTGCTGTACAGCCGCGTCATTTTCTTTGATATAGATATGGTCGACGAATTCTTCCCGCTGCACATGAAACCACTCCGAGAGATAATTCTTAATGAAGTGGCGGCCCGTGTGCAATTGGTCGACGACCGCGTAAATTTCCGTTCTGTTGCAAGTGCCAACAATTACACACTCTAATATGCTTTTTGTGCTCTGCAGTTTCTTAAGCGCTTCCTGCTTGTCCTCATCCAAGAATGCGAACCGCTCACGGATTTCCACCGGGGCTGTACGGTAATTTAACCCGATTGTTAGAATGTGCATAATTGACACCCCATCCTACTTCTTTATATTGTATGTGATTAGTTTGCGCTGTCGTCTCTTTGCTATACTATACGCTCGTTTTTGCACGTACCTAATTATATCACTTTCTATCCTAAATTCCGAAACGAAATATGAAAAATTTATGAATATGATATCCATATTACCGTACACCGTATAAACACTATCATTATTATAGCAAAAAAAGCGACCAGGACAAAAAGGCATTCCGCGTTAAATTCCGGAATGCCTAACGTTTTTTCACACTTCTTCCACATGTGTTTTCGGTTTTAATTGCTTCATGTACGGAGTCTGCTGAATCTTTTTCGCATTTTTAACCGCCAGATTATGGAGATAAAGCTGACTGTGCATCCGCTTCTCTCCTTCCTTCTGCTGCACTCTCGTATAAACACCCTGGAAATTCAACTCTCTTGCCTTCACATTATCCTGCAAGAGCACACGCAAAATCTCTTTGACTCGTTCTTTCAACGAAGGCACTTCGATAGGAAACATGATTTCCACACGCCGTTCCATATTGCGCGTCATCCAGTCGGCGCTCGACAAATATACCTGTTCTTCACCACCATTCTGGAAGTAAAAAATACGGGAGTGTTCCAGGAAACGGTCGACAATGCTATATACGCGAATATTTTCGCTTACACCCGGAATGCCGGGACGCAGGCAGCAAATGCCACGGATGATCATGTCAATCTGTACGCCGGCCACCGACGCTTTAAATAACGCTTTAATCAGCTTCTTATCCGTCAGCGCATTCATTTTCAAAATGATACGACCCGGATTGTCAGGCGTACTTTTCGCAATTTCGTTATCAATTAACCGCAGAATTTTGTTGCGCAAACCGTTTGGCGCTGCTTCAATCTTCTTCCATTTCGGCGGCTTCGAATAACCGGAGAGATGGTTGAATATATACGAAGCGTCAATGCCAAACGGTTCACTGCATGTAAACATACCTAAATCGGTATACAGCCGGGCGGTCGAATCGTTATAGTTACCGGTCCCGAGGTGGACATAACGTATCAGCTTTTGCCCTTCCTGACGCACGACGAGGGTGATTTTACAATGTGTTTTTAACCCTACCAGGCCATAAATGACATGGCAACCCGCTTTCTCAAGTTTTTTCGCCCAAACGATATTATTCTCCTCATCGAAGCGTGCCTTCAGCTCCACAAGAACAGTGACTTGCTTCCCGTTCTCTGCAGCTTTTGCCAGCGCTCCTACAATAGGCGAATCTCCACTTACCCTATATAATGTTTGTTTAATCGCCAGGACGCTCGGATCTTCTGCCGCCTGCTGGACGAAATGTACAACCGGATCGAATGATTCATACGGATGATGGACGAGAATATCTCTGTGGGCGATTGCTTCGAATATATTGCTCTCTCCGATAAAGTCGGCCGGCGGCTGCGGCGGCAAACTTTGATACCTTAGATCGCTGTAACCGGGCAGCGAATAAAATTTCATCAGGAACGTTAAATCAAGCGGACCTGAGACTTCATAAATATCGCTCGTCTCAATCTCAAGCGACTCCTGTAGAATGCTTTTCATGTACGGCTCCATATCCGAGGTGATTTCCAGGCGCACAGCCGCACCCCAGCGGCGTTTCTTAAGCTCTTTTTGCACTTCTTCCAGCAAATCTTCCGCGCCTTCCTCGTCCAGCGTAAGATCGGCGTTGCGCGTAATGCGGAACGGCTTGACCGATAAGATCTGGTTGCCTTTGAACAAAAAATCGACATAATAGCAAATGACATCCTCAAGAAGAATAAATTGCGCCGTGCCTTCCGGGCTGGGCAGCTGGATATAGCGCTGCAGAACGGAAGGCACCTGCACAACAGCGAATAATACTTTGCCTTTTTCATCTTTCTCGCTCTCCAGCATTACGGCCAAATTAACGCTCTTGTTTAACAGCATCGGGAATGGACGGCTGGCATCTACCGCCATCGGCGTCAGCACCGGATAGATCCGGTCGTAAAAGTACGTGCGCAGGAACGTATGCTGTTCTTCCGTCAACTCCTCCGGTTTGACAAACGATATGCCATGCGAGGCAAGCTCAGGAATAAGCTTTTGATACAGCAGCTTGTACTGCGTTTCAACCATTTTATGCGCTTCGTGCGAAATGGCGGTCAATTGTTGGCGCGGCGTCATGCCCGCTTTATTTTCCGGCGTCGTAATACCATGCTTCTCCTGATCCTTCATCGAACCGACACGTACCATGAAAAACTCGTCGAGATTCGAACTTGTAATCGCAAGGAACTTAAGCCGCTCCAGGATCGGATTGTTCTCATCTTCCGCCTCTTCCAGGACACGACGATTGAATGCAAGCCAGCTTAGCTCCCGGTTAATGTAGTAAGATGTACAATCGAAGTCGATTTTGTTATCCTTTTCATTTACAGCTGTCATTTCCCCCATCGCTTTCTACCTCTTTTTTAAAATTTTTATTTACTCTTCCATTCCAAGCGAAGCGGAAGGCCAAATTGCTTTCTAAATTTCTTTTTATGCTCTTCGAGTGTCTGCGCCTCTAAGGATTGCTCATTGACTCTGCCCCAGCAATACAGCACAACCACACCGTCACTGCACAACAGCTTCACATCCGATATCTGCTGACTTTCTGTTCGATCAAGCGCACGTGCCATCAACAGAAGAAGGCCAAGCTGCTCAACCATCTGCAAATCCGCTTCAGAGACCATCGACTCATACGGGGCGACCAATCGCTGCATCCGTTTTGATCCCTTGTATGAAGCGATTAATGCCGCAAGCAATCGCTGCTTATGTGTTAATCCAGGCAAAAACACGTTCACCATCAGATAGAAAGTATGCTGATTCCATTCGCCAATGTTAATCATGCGGCCGATATCATGCAGGCGTGCCGCAACGCTTACCAGACGTTTTTCTTCGGGGCCGTAAGAATGCAGCCCTTCTTTTGCCAGCTGTTCAAATAGGGTACAGGATAAATTGTCTACATGCCGGGCATGCACCTGGTTTACTTTATAATTGACCATCAATGCATATATGCCTTCTTCGACTACATCGTCAAGTAGCGTCAGGTTTTTCGCTTTTAGCCGTGACTCCATATGCACGCCGTCCCTCAACCCTTTATTGCTGACAATAAACCGCTCACTTCCGATACACTCGAGCAGCACTTTAATAATATAGATACCGGGGACAATAATGTCCGCTCTCTCTTTCGACAATCCCTCCACACCCTGCATTTGCGTGGGAGAAAGTTCTTTCAGATAATGAAAAACCGTATCGACATGATATTTCTTCATGTGATAATTGTGCAGACTCGCAAACGGATAACGCATCATTTTCTGGTGGACTTTCGCCAAATTACGCGCGCTCCCCCCCATTCCGATAAGTGAATATTTCTTCTCCTTTATCCATGGATGGGCCAGGAATTGCTCCTTTAGATACTTCTCCAACGAGACCAGTTCCGCATCCGTTGGAATCCCGTTACGGAAAAATTGCTTTGCCAGCGTTACGGCTCCGAACGGAAAGCTGTAGCTCTCTACGAGCTTACGATCTGCAAACTTCACCAATTCAGAGCTGGCGCCTCCGATGTCAATGGTAAACCCTTCTGACACGCTCATCGTATTTACAACGGCCAGATAGCCGTAATACGCTTCTTCTTCACCTGAAAGCACCCGGAACGTAAAGCCTGTGGTTTCATATATTCTCGTTAAAAGTTCTTCCTTATTTATCGCTTTGCGTACGGCTGCGGTCGCCACACCGATGACGGACGAGACCTTTCGCGCTTCACAAAGTTGACGGTACTGGGTCAGCACACGCAGCACTTCTTTTATTCCAGGCTCGATGATTTCATTGTGTTCATTTAAAAATGTGCTTAAACGAATGGTGTTTTTAATATTATCAACTTCGTATGATGTGCCTTCAGCCGTTTCGTAATAAATGACCAGTCGGACAGAATTCGATCCCATGTCGATAACGGCGCTGTATTTATCCATCAGCAACCAACCTTATCATGTCTTTTTATTTTATAATGGCTATTGTAGTCGAAAAATATTGAGCATTTGTAAAGGTTTTGTGAAGTTCGTAATGAAGATTGTGAAATCGCTTACATTTAACGTTAAATGATAAACCGCTTTACAATTTTATGAAGCGATTGTGATTGAGTAGATAGGAGTGCGGCATCTTCCGCCAATTGTTGAATACTGGTGACTTTCTCATCCATCGCTGCCGCCCCGCGTGCCATTGATTCAGTAAATTGTTCGGCTATACCTGTCAGATTTTCGATAATTTTTTCAATCTCTTGAATGTCCGTGATGACACGGTTGGCGAGTTCATAATTGGAAGCAACCTGATGCTTCGTTCGATCGGCGGCGTCGGTCATTTCATGGATGGCAGCGCCCGCGATACGTCCGACTTCGAGGCCTTTCTCGATAGCCGTTACGCTGGTTGTCGCTTTCTCTGCCGCCTGCATAGCCTGCTGCTTTGTTTTTTCCAGCGTCTGTAGAATATCTTCAGCGAATGAAGATGTGCTTTCCGCAAGCTTGCGTACTTCGCCTGCGACGACCGCGAATCCCTTTCCGCTCTCGCCGGCGCGTGCGGCTTCAATGGATGCGTTCAATGCCAGCATATTTGTCTGACGGGCGATATGAGTAATGGCTGATACCTTATTCATAACCTCATAGGTACTCTCTGACACTTGGGAAATGGTACGAACCGACTCTTCAACCGCTGCTTCTATTTGCTTCATCTGGCATTCCGAATCTTCTACAGCTCCCATACCGCGCTTAGAAAATTCGGTTACTTGTGCGGATAAAAGCCGGGCGCTGTCCATGTGTTCCTGCATCTGCCTTACTTCGCTCATAATCTGGGTCATCATCGCTCTCAGCTCTTCCAGTGAACCGAGCTGACCCTCCGTCCCTTCACGAAATGTCCGCATCATCTGCGACATTTGCTCAAATGTTTCAGCCAGCTGCCTGGACTCATTCGCCTGGTGTCCGCTGACTTCCTGGGTCACTTCGGCAGAAGCAGCCAACTCTCGAATAATATCGCGTGTACCGATGACAATTTTATTTAATTCATATCCCATTTGAGCAAACTGATTTCTCCCGTGGCTCGGAGCGGCCACCGTTAAATTGCCGGCGGAAATGCTGCGTGTGACACGGTACCACTCTTTCAACCTTGATTGAAGCTGATAATAGAAGAAAGCGGCGCCTACTACGCCTGTCAGAAGAGAAAAAGCGGCACATAGGAAGAAGAGCGGTTCAGCCTTTATTATGGCCAATCCTGCAATAATCATAATAAGCGATGGGAAAACTCCCAGTCCGTAGACGGCGGGCATAAGGAACGGTCTATGCACCAGACGCCCCATCCGCAAATTGTACCGCTGTCCGTCTTCAAACCTAATGACCGGACATGAAGCATCAATCAGCACCTCGCCCGTATTGCGCGGATACAATTGCAGAAGCGGTATATCCGTGGTAGCGGCTTTCTCACCCACTTTATCACTAAATAATGTGCCTTCCCGCAGACGATTTGTATGCAGTAAACCAAGTCCTTTCTCATCGACGAACACAAAATATTCATCATGGCTCAACTCTTCATCCATAATGCGTCGGATTTCCTCAGCACATCGTTCAAATGAACCGGCGCGCTCTAAGACAGGGGCCATACGTTTAGCGACCCGCTGAACTTTTGCAAGGCCGGAACGGGCGCTACGCGTCTTTAACAAGTTTTCCATCAGCATTCCTCCCAGAGATGAACTTTCATAATAAGAACAATTCTCTATAAAACCATGATTTACCTGCTCTTCATCTTTTCATTAACAGAAAATTTTATCTATTGTTCATCTCTTGCTTTTCGTTATAATAAAGATTATCTGTATATAATTAGAAATTTTTATAGAATATAGATGCCTTACAGAGAGAAAGGGTGAGAACAAGTTGAGAAAATCTATGATAGCGGATGGAATTTTATTACTGGTGGCACTCGTCTGGGGAGCGACATTCGTTGTTGTGCAGAACGCCATTGCCACACTGCCCCCACTCACATTTAACGGTGTGCGTTTTTTGCTGGCTTCGGTATTCCTGCTATTGTTTTTGTTGTTATTTTACCGTCCGCAATTACATAAGATGAACGGAAAGCTGGTCATAGCAGGAATGATTTTGGGGATCTGGTTGTTCTGCGGCTATGCATTTCAGACGATCGGCCTGCTCTATACGAGCTCGTCGAAAGCAGGATTCATTACCGGATTGTCGGTCGTGCTCGTGCCCGTCTTTGCCCTTTTGATTCTAAAGCAAAGGCCCAAACCGCCTGCCGTTATCGGTGTTATGCTTGCTACTGTCGGATTGTATCTCTTAACGCTTGGAGATACGATAAACGTCAACGAGGGCGATGTGCTTGTCTTCCTCTGTGCAATTTCTTTTGCGCTACAAATCATCTTTACCGGACGTTATGCGCCCCAGTTTCCTTCGCTGGCACTGGCGTTCGTGCAAATTCTTACGGTAGCGGTATTAAGCGGAGGGGCCGCTTTCTTCTTTGAGGACTGGCAGACGACACTGACATGGAAAACACTCGCCACACCGACCGTGTACTGGGCACTGTTGATTACCGCCGTACCTGCGACAGCACTGGCGTTTCTGGCACAAACCGAATGCCAGCGCTTTACGACGGCGACACGGGTTGCGCTGATTTTCGCAATGGAACCGGTGTTTGCGGCAGCCACCGCGTATCTATTTAATGAAGAAATTCTCGGAGGACGGGCGCTAATCGGTTGTTTATTTATTTTTATCGGTATGATTCTGGCAGAGCTTCAGCCCGAACAGGTGATGTCCTGGGTAAAAAAACGAAAAACATCCTTCTAGCTTCAGCCTTGTCCTTCGCAAGCGAGGAAATTGAGATATAGAGGAACTGTATGAGTCAATCAAACAAGTTCTATCACGGCTGCTGCGGTATACTGTCCGCACTGCGGAATGAAACTAAAATCCTCTCAGAAGCAGCAATGAACGTAGAAAGGGACCCCCTTCGGTGAATGGGGGCCCCTTTCTCTCATTTATGCTCGTTTTCTTCCACAGGCTCCGGATCAGGTACCGCTTCTGCCAGGCGGGCCTCATGAATCTTTGCCCAAATAGCGGACCAGGCCTCTTCTTTACCCTGACCCGTTTCAGCTGAGAATAGAACCATCGGATCCTCTTTGTCCATGCCAAGCACGGCCCGAATTTCTTTGGCGTGCTTTTGCCATTTGCCGCGCGGAATTTTATCGGCTTTTGTAGCTACGACAATCACGGGAATACCATAATGCTTTAAATACTCGAACATTCCCTGGTCGTCGTTCGTTGGCTTGTGCCGTAAGTCTATCACATGAAGAACTGCCTTCAATTGTTCTCTCGTCTGGAGGTATTCCTCCATCATCCTACCCCACTTTGCTTTTTCCGCTTTGGATACTTTGGCGTAGCCATATCCCGGCAAATCAACAAAATACAGTTCTTTATTGATCAGATAATAATTAAGTGTCTGCGTTTTTCCCGGTTTAGAGGAAGTACGGGCCAGATTCTTCCGGTTAATCATTTTATTGATAAAGGAAGATTTGCCTACATTAGAACGCCCTGCCAACGCAAATTCTGGCAGGGAGCCTTCCGGATACTGTTTGGAGGAAACTGCACTGATGACAAATTCGGCCTGCGTTACTTTCATATTCTGGCCACCTTCATCAGCGCTACGCTCAATACTTGATCGAGGTGTTCCACCGGGATAAATTTCATATCACGACGCACGCTTTCTGGAATGTCTTCAATATCCTTTTCGTTGTCTTTCGGCATGATGACAGTTGTAAGTCCGGCGCGGTGTGCGGCCAGTGCCTTCTCCTTCAATCCCCCGATAGGAAGTACCCGGCCCCGCAGGGTAATCTCGCCTGTCATACCAACCTCGCGAGACACCGGAACTCCTGTCAGTGCAGACACAAGCGCGGTCGCCATCGTAATACCTGCAGACGGACCATCTTTTGGAATGGCGCCTTCCGGTACGTGAATATGAATATCGAATTTCTCATGGAATTCCGGGTCAATATCAAGCTCTTTTGAGCGGGAACGAATATAACTAAATGCCGCCTGCGCGGATTCTTTCATTACATCGCCCAGCTTTCCGGTTAGAGTAAGTTTGCCTTTCCCGGGTACGACGGACACTTCAATCGTCAGCGTATCACCGCCCGCTTCCGTCCAGGCAAGACCAGTCACTGCACCTACCTGGTCCTCTTCTTCGGCCATACCGTACCGGAATTTTGGTTTACCCAGCATGTCTTCGAGCGTTTTCACCGTGACGACGACCCGCTTTTTCGTTCCGGCTACGATCATGCGCGCCGCTTTGCGGCAGATTGTCTCCATCATCCGGTTCAGGTTACGGACACCGGCTTCGCGGGTATACTGGCGAACCACCTTTAGCAATGCTTCCTCCTGAACCTGCAGACGATCACGTCCTAAACCATGCTCTTTCATCTGTTTCGGAAGCAGGTAATCCTGACAGATTTTCAGCTTTTCAATTTCTGTATATCCCGGAATGTACAACATTTCCATACGATCAAGCAGCGGTCGTGGAATGGTATGTACCGCGTTGGCCGTTGTAATGAACATAACTGAAGACAGATCGTATGGTTCCTCGATATAATGATCGCTAAACGTATCATTCTGATTCGGATCAAGAACCTCAAGCAGCGCAGCCCCCGGATCTCCCCGGAAATCCATAGACATCTTGTCAATCTCATCAAGCAGGAATACCGGATTTACCGTGCCAGCGGTTTTCATACCCTGAATAATCCGTCCCGGCATTGCGCCTACATAAGTGCGGCGATGCCCCCGAATTTCCGCTTCATCGCGCACACCACCAAGAGAAATGCGGACAAATTTGCGATTCAATGCCCGCGCTACCGACTGGGCCAGCGACGTCTTACCGACGCCCGGCGGTCCTACCAGGCAGAGAATGGGTCCTTTCAGCTTATTGACCAATTTCTGAACAGCCAAATATTCCAGTACACGCTCTTTGGCTTTTTCAAGACCGAAGTGGTCTTCATCGAGCACACGCTCCGCATGGTGCAAATCAAGGTTATCCTCTGTCCGCTTCGTCCACGGCAACGCGATTAACCAATCGATATAAGTGCGGATAACGTTACCTTCTGCGCTGGTCGGCGGTGTTTTCTCGAGTCGTTCGAGCTCACGTTCCACTTTTTCAACAATATTGGCGGGAGGATTCGCTTCCGCAAGCTTTTTGCGCAAGTCTTCTACTTCTCCTGCGCGTCCTTCTTTATCGCCGAGCTCTTTCTGAATGGCCTTCATCTGTTCACGCAGATAATACTCTTTCTGCGTTTTTTCCATCTGCTTTTTCACGCGCTGCCCGATTTTTCGCTCCAGCTCCAGCACTTCACGTTCATTGTTCAGAATGCCAAGCAACTTTTCCAAGCGTGCTTTAACATCAATGGTTTCGAGAATGTCCTGCTTGTCGCGAATTTTAAGCGGCAGATGGGAAGTGATAATGTCTGCCAGTCGACCCGGCTCGGTAATATCGGAAACAGAGGCGAACGTCTCCGGAATAATCTTCTTAGATAAATTGATGTACTGCTCAAAATTGGCAAGTACGGTGCGCATAAGCGCTTCAATTTCAGGACTTCGTTCCTGATCTTCATCCAGGTAGGAAATCTGAGCTTCAAAATACTCGTCTTCCTGCAGATAATCTTCTATCTTTGCGCGGCTGACCCCTTCTATAAGCACGCGAATCGTTCCATTTGGCAGCTTGAGCATTTGCTTTACTTTGGCCACGGTACCAATCGTAAAAATTTGCTCCTTTTCTGGTTCCTCAATATGTACTTCCTCCTGTGTAGATAGAAGAATGAGGTTATCGTCTACCATCGCTTTTTCCAGCGCTTTTACCGATTTGGCACGTCCTACATCAAGATGCAAAACCATACCCGGAAATACCAACAATCCTCGCAATGGGAGAAGAGGGATTTGTCTCTCTTTTTCGTTTGTTCCCATCTTTTCTACCTCCAAATCCCTGTAGTATTGGCAAGAAAGTTGTACCAAATACAAGGTTGTCTTCACTTCATTTTAGCTTAACTGCTGTTCGTTGTCTAATCCTGAAGCACAGGAAAGCGTTTTTTCTAAATGGAAGTAGGAGAAGGATTTAATATTTCGGCTGCCTGGCGCAAAGCGGCCGGAAGTGGCTGGGCTTCCTCTTCGTTTTGTGGCAGAGTGGCATGATGCAGTACTTCATCCAATCGCTCGACCGCAATCACCTGAATGCCTTCCACCTGTCTGAAAATTTCCTGCCAGTTTTCTTTCGGCACCAACACCTTTTTGACCCCTGCAAAGCGTGCGGCCTCCACTTTGGCAACTACGCCACCAACCGGCTTAACTGTACCGTGAATGCTCAACTCGCCTGTCATGGCTACATAATTATCGATCGGCTGCTTTGTAATGGCAGAATAGATAGCCGTTGCCATCGCGATTCCGGCAGATGGGCCGTCAATGGGCACTCCTCCCGGAAAATTAACATGCAGCGTATAATCCAGGGTATTTATACCCTGCAGGCGCAACACTGTTAGCACGTTTTCAAGCGATCCTCGCGCCATAGATTTGCGGCGCAGCGTTCTCCCTTTGCCTCCCATCTCCTCTTCATCGACAACGCCGGTAATCGTAACAGTGCCCGTTCCCGGTGCAGGTGCTTTTGCTGCGGTAACTTCAATTTCAAGCAGCGCTCCCATGTTTGGACCATAGACGGCCAATCCGTTAACCAGTCCGACGAAAGAGCCTCCCAGCACTTTTCTGTCCGGTCGGGGCGACTTCTGGCTGCTGTTGACCACCCACTCGATATCTGTTCGGGCGATGTTCTTGCGCTGCTCCGTAATAGCAATTCCAGCCGCAATCTGCACCATATTTACCGCTTCCCTCCCATTGGTAGCATAACGGGTTAAAAGTTCGACGGCGCTCTCTTCTATTTCCATCTTTATTTTTTCCGCAGCGTTTTTCGCAATTTTGTACACTTCAGAAGGGACAAGCGGACGAAAGAAAATTTCAAGGCATCGCGAACGAAGTGCGGGCGGCAGCTCATCCGGCGTACGCGTGGTAGCCCCGACAAGGCGGAAATCAGCAGGTAATCCGTTCTGAAAAATGTCGTGAATATGTTTCGGAATTTGCTGATTTTCTTCACTATAATAGGCGCTTTCAAGAAACACTTTACGGTCCTCAAGCACTTTCAACAGTTTGTTGAGCTGAATCGGATGCAACTCCCCAATTTCATCAATAAACAAGATGCCCCCATGCGCTTTTGTAACTGCCCCAGGCTTCGGCTGAGGAATACCGGCCTGGCCCATAGCGCCTGCCCCCTGATAAATTGGATCGTGTACAGAACCAATCAACGGATCGGCAATACCGCGTTCGTCAAAGCGCGCGGTCGTAGCGTCAATCTCAGTAAACAGTGAGTGTTCGTTGAATGGCGAGGCCGTTTGCTTTTTGGCTTCCTCTAAGATAACGCGGGCTGCTGCCGTTTTACCGACCCCGGGGGGACCGTAGACAATCACGTGCTGTGGATTGGGTCCGCATAATGCGGCGCGAAGAGCACGGATCCCGTCTTCCTGTCCAACGATGTCGCTTAACGTAGCAGGACGGGTTTTTTCAGAGAGCGGCTCAGATAAGGAAACGGAACGCATCTTACGCAGTTGTTCCATTTCTTTTCTTGATTCACGGTCTACATATGTGCGGCTGCTGCGCTGATTTTTCAGCAGGCTCATGAAGTACATGCCGATGATAACGGCAAAAAAAACTTGAATCAGCGTAAGTAGTAATGTCCAGTTCATATGTCCCTCCTATGTATGAGAAGTGAAAAGCCAGCACCTCTTGTTTTCTACGTGTATTATTGCCTAGAAGGTGGGGGAATAAACGAAAAATGAGGCACAGGAAAACGAAGTGAGGAGTTGCATAAATAAAAATTTGAGATAAGGCGGCGCAGGGGGGAAAATACGTCTGTGTTTTCTGCGAAGAAGTTATCATGCCCGCTCCATATTTCCGAAATGGTTTGAACTTGCCCGTCTTTCTGAAACGGAATGGACAGTGTTGCTTCCCTGCAAAGGAAAACCAGCTAAGAAAAAACAACATAAACATGCACAATTAAAGCAAAAAAGCCACCGGAAAACTCCGATGGCCTTTGAGAAATACATTACGCACTTTCAGGTTTTTTGTTATCGTTAACGAGCTTGCCCTGCTTGGTATAAAGCTCCGGGTTGCCTTTTTGCTTAACGGTCTCTTCCGTGATAACACACTTGACAATGTCGTCGCGGGACGGCAGGTCAAACATGATATCAAGCATGATGCCTTCAATGATGGAGCGCAAGCCGCGGGCACCGGTGTTGCGTTTAATCGCTTCTTTAGCGATTTCGCGCAGCGCGCCGTCTGTAAATACAAGCTCTGCATCATCCATTTCAAGCAGCTTCTGATATTGTTTAACAAGCGCATTCTTCGGCTCAGTCAGGATTCGGATTAACGCATCTTCATCCAGCGGCTCAAGCGTCGTAATGACCGGCAGACGACCAACAAACTCCGGAATCAATCCAAACTTGAGAAGGTCTTCGGGCAATACTTTTTGCAAGAATTCACCTGACTTCAAATCCCTTGTGCCTGTCTCTATATCGGTGCCGAAACCGATGACCTTCTTGCCGACACGACGTTTGATAAGCGACTCAATACCGTCAAACGCTCCGCCTACAATAAACAGAATATTGGACGTATCGATTTGGATAAATTCCTGATGCGGATGCTTCCGTCCCCCTTGCGGTGGTACGCTGGCAACCGTCCCTTCAAGAATTTTAAGCAGCGCCTGCTGTACGCCTTCACCGGATACATCACGAGTGATAGACGGATTCTCCGACTTACGCGCCACCTTGTCGATTTCATCGATATAGATAATGCCGCGCTCAGCCTTCTCTACATCGTAATCGGCAGCCTGAATCAGTTTAAGCAGAATATTTTCGACGTCTTCCCCTACATATCCCGCTTCGGTTAGAGATGTAGCATCCGCAATAGCGAACGGTACATTTAGAATGCGAGCCATAGTCTGGGCAAGCAGCGTTTTCCCGCTTCCCGTCGGTCCAAGCATCAGGATATTACTCTTGGCCAATTCTACATCGTCGATTTTTGAGCCTGTATTAATGCGCTTGTAGTGGTTATAGACCGCAACGGAAAGCGATTTTTTGGCCGCTTCCTGTCCGATAACATAATCGTCAAGGAATGCACGGATTTCATGCGGCTTCGGAATTTCTTTCAGATCGATTTCTTCCTCTGTGCCTAATTCCTCTTCCACAATCTCCGTACACAGCTCGATGCACTCATCACAAATGTATACTCCGGGACCAGCCACAAGTTTGCGCACTTGATCCTGAGTCTTGCCGCAGAACGAGCACTTGAGTTGGCCTTTTTCATCATTGAATTTAAACATGAAATCACCCCTTACTTTTGATCATTACGAGTGATGACTTCGTCAATTAACCCGTATTCTTTGGCCTCAAGGGCATCCATAAATCGGTCGCGGTCCGTGTCGCGCTCAATTTTATCAAGCGGTTGACCTGTACGCTCAGCATAGATTTGATTAATCTTTTCTTTGGTTCTCAGAATCC
Organism: Aneurinibacillus danicus; assembly: GCF_007991215.1. GTDB lineage: Bacteria > Bacillota > Bacilli > Aneurinibacillales > Aneurinibacillaceae > Aneurinibacillus > Aneurinibacillus danicus. The sequence goes on along the minus strand of NZ_BJXX01000019.1, from coordinate 18,116 downwards.
ATTCGGCATGGATTTTGATATCCGCCGCCTGTCCCCGGACTCCTCCGAGCGGCTGATGAATCATTACTTCGCTGTGAGGCAGCGCGTACCGCTTACCCTTGGCCCCGGCCATCAGCAGGAACGAACCCATACTGGCAGCCATGCCGATACAGATTGTCGACACGTCGGGCTTTATGAATTGCATGGTATCATAGATAGCCATGCCTGCTGTAATTGAGCCTCCGGGAGAATTTATGTATAAGTGTATGTCCTTGTCCGGATCCTCAGCAGCCAGAAACAACAGCTGCGCTACAACCGCATTGGCTACCTGGTCATCGATCTCAGATCCCAGCATGATGATGCGGTCTTTCAATAGACGGGAGTAAATATCATACGCGCGCTCCCCCCGATTTGTACTTTCCACAACATAAGGTATAACACTCATAACGCAATAATCCTCCCTTCACAACCCGGTATGTATTTTGGTTTGGAAAAACAAGGCACGAATATTCGTGCCTTGTTACTAGTTGTTGTTATTATGACATCATTTGCTGTTCTCGACAAGCAGGTCAATCGTTTTGCGAATGCGGATATCGTTTTTAAGGCTTTCCAAGTTATCGCGACCTTCAAAGATTTTGCGAAGCTCTTCAACCGGACGATTGTATTGCTTGGACAGTTCTTCAAGCTCGTTATTTACGTCCTCATCTGTTACTTCCACATTTTCCGCCTTTCCAATCGCTTCAAGCACCAATGTTGTGCGGACGCGCTTCTCAGCATCCGGTTGGAACTGCTCGCGAAGCTTCTCTTCATCAAGGCCGGTGAATTGGTAGTACAAGTCCAGATTCATACCCTGGTACTGCAGACGCTGTGCGAAATCGTTCACCATGTGGTTAACTTCGTTTTCAACCATTACTTCAGGCAGATTGATTTCCGCATTCTCAGTCGCTTTTTCGATTAAAGATTCTTTCTTGTAATTCTCAGCGTCTGTTTTCGCTTTTTCTTCCAGCTTATTCTTGATATCAGCTTTCAATTCGTCAAGCGTATCGAATTCGCTTACGTCTTTTGCGAACTCGTCATCCAGCTCAGGAAGGTTTTTGCGCTTGATTTCATTTACTTTTACTTTAAATACAGCCGGTTTGCCCGCCAGCTCTGCAGCATGGTAATCTTCCGGGAATGTAACTTCTATGTCTTTTTCATCGCCTTTCTTCAGACCGATAATTTGGTCTTCGAAGCCCGGGATGAATGTGCCGGATCCGATTTCGAGCTGATAGTTCTCTGCTTCGCCGCCTTCAAATGCTTCACCGTCTACGAAGCCTTTGAAATCAATAATAGCGTAGTCGCCTTTTTCAATAGCAGCACCGTCTTCAAGCACAACAAGCTCAGCGCTGCGGTTTTGCATCTGTTTCAGCTCTTCTTCTACCGCTTCGTCAGTTACAGTGAAATCTTTCTCCTCTACTGTCAGACCTTTGTAGTCGCCCAGTTTTACTTCCGGTTTTACCGTTACTGTCGCTTTGAAAACGAGCGGCTGGCCTTTGCCTATTTGTTCCACGTCCACTTCCGGACGGTCAACAGGTTCAATGCCTGTCTCCTGAACAGCCTCGGTGTAAGCTTCCGGCAGGATAATGTCCAGTGCGTCTTGATATAAGGATTCCACCCCAAAACGCGCTTCGAAAATCTTGCGCGGCACTTTACCTTTACGGAATCCGGGAACGTTTACTTTCTTAACGACTTTTGCAAACGCCTGATCGATTGCTTGATCTACGCGGGCTTCTTCGACTTCGATCGTTAGTACGCCCTGGTTATTCTCTAACTTTTCCCAAGTTGCCTTCATTTAAACTTTCCCCTCCTAAAGATCTATAAACCAATACACGTGTTCCTATAAAAATCCACACTATGTATGTTGTGTTACATCTGCCATTATAACCATTTCATTATATCATAATCAAATTGCTTTTCAACTCTACATAGAATCACTTCCTTTTTCTTCGTTTGGTTTTCCGTTGCATAGATGTATCACTGTCCGTGGCTGTCCGAATTTCAGCGCATCCAAAACATCTGGGCAGCACGAAGAGGGAGACAATTGGCTGCTTTTTCTGAAACGGAATGGACAGTGTTGCTTCCCTGCAAGGAAAACTAGCCAAGAAAAAGGGGCAGCAATGAATTACGCCACAAAATGCAGAAAAAAGGAAATTATTACTTATTCTGGCGATCGGGCGTCCAGATGCAGCACTTCCGTCAGCGTCTGGTAATTCCGCTTAATTAAAGGAAGAGAAACATGATACAATTCGGCAACCTCGCGTTCATTCTGTTCCATGCGCAGGAGTCTGGTTACGCTGTAATGCAAAGCCGCCGCCCATTCCTCAGGAGCATCGACAGGCGGATGGAGCGGATAAATGGCAAATAAGTATTCCATCCATAATTGAAAGGCAAATGAAACAAACGAGGCGTCCTGCTGATAGGCAACACGGGACAGGCACTCCAGCACTTTGCGTTCGCCGTCCGGCATTTCTTCATCGTGCAGAGGTACCTGTTCAATCACCGTCTCAAACTTCTGGCCGAATTTATAAAGAAAGACCCGGCCCGTTTCCCCCATTCGCTTCAATGCCCGAAGCGCAAATGTTTTCAGCATGGGATCAGGGTAGACAAGCATCATATATTCTTTTAACACCGAAACGGTTTCCGGTGAAGGTATGTATTTAAGCTGTTCAAGCGCCCCGAGCTGCTCTTCGAATGTTCCGCCCTCCAGCTTTTCATACAGGCGCAAGACATAAGCAGGATCCATTTCTGCCTTTTGCAGAGCGGTCTGACGTGAGAAGCGGTCTTCCTCTTCCCACTGCTCTTTCTGGGTCTCTACTATTTGAAATGTCTCCTGAATCGCCTGAATCTCATGCATAAAAGGCGTTAATTCCTTTATCATTGTCGCTTGTTCTAACAACTGCCGGATTCTTTCGAACTCTTCTAGCTTCAGAAGAAGCCCAAGATAGGTGTGAAATGTCTCCGCAATATTCCCGCTCTGCTCTTCCCATATTTGCGCGACGAGCGGAAGCGCTTCCTCCAGGCGACCAGCCCGGATAAGAATATCTGCCGCAGCAAGGAACGCTTCCGTATGCTCCGGCGCAAGGCGCAAAATCTCCTGTACATACTCAAGCGCTTGATCATACCGCTCTTCCTCGGACGCTTCTCTTGCCTGCCGCAAATTCTCTTCCACGAACCCCGGAAACAAAATTACGTTTTCCTTATTGTTCTGTGGCATCCTCCATTCCACCTCTCTACTACGCGGTTGAACCACATTTATTATTTAGAAACGGCAGGCGGCAGCATAAAGGTACGACTCAGGCCGGGCTGTTCCTTTCCTTCCGGCGAATAAAAAGAGACTTCTACCCGTACCCCCTCCTCGTTTTGTTCCGCAGTAAGCAGTGCATAAGTCGCTGAAAAATACGATCGAGGCAGCAAAAGGCTGCCGGGATTGACATATAAAATATCGTTCTCGCAGATGGCGGTGATTTCGTGGGTATGGCCAAACAGAACAAGGTTTGCCCCGACTTCCATGGCACGGTAACGCAGGCGCATTGCGCTCTGCTTCACTCCGTATATGTGTCCGTGCGTTTGAAAAATCCGCAGGGGACCTAGCTCGGTGACTTTCTCTTCAGGCGTGTCCATGTCGCTGTCACAGTTGCCCCTTACATAAGTAAATTCAGGCGCTTGCCCGCGTGGATAACAGAAGTCTCCACAGTGAAAGGCAGCCTCGTGGGAATGACGTGCCAGAATCGCCGGCAAATGCTCCGTGCTTCCATGCGTGTCACTTACCACTATCAATTTCATAAAAAACGCTCCCGTAGTACGTTTTCTAACTTCCTTACCGCCTCACCCCGGTGACTTATCCGATTCTTCTCTTCCGGCGCAAGCTCGGCCATCGTCTGCTGCCTGTCCGGCAGGAAAAAATGAGGATCATATCCAAAACCATTCTCTCCTTTCGACTCAAGCACGATGCGTCCCTCACATGTACCCCGCGCAAACAGCGTCTCGCCGCCCGGAATCGCAAGCGCCAGTACACAAACAAAACGGGCCTTGCGCTCTGCTTCCGGAATATCCTGCATCAATGCTATTAGCTTGGCATTATTCTGACTATCAGTGGCGTTTGGCCCGGCGAAACGGGCCGAATATACGCCGGGTTTTCCACCCAGTGCATCCACTTCAAGCCCCGAATCGTCCGCCAGCGCCGGAAGGCCGGTCGCATGTGAGATTGCTTCGGCCTTCTTGCGCGCGTTTTCCTCAAACGTCTCCCCGTCTTCCACCACGTCAGGCATATCCGGCAAATCTGCAATAGTCACAATTTCCACATCAAACCCTTTAAACATGCGGCTGAACTCACGGACTTTTCCTTTGTTCTTCGTAGCCAGGACGATGCGTTTCCATGGAAAAGTGTGCTTAGACATTCTTCGTTTTCTCCTTAAGCATATTTCCGATCCCTTCACCGAGTACACCCAGCACTTGTTTTTGCACAGCGATTAAGTCCGTAATGCCTTTTTTGCCGGATGCAAGCAATTCCTGGAGTTCTTCTGGACTAAACGGCGCTTCTTCCCCTGTACCCTGTATTTCAACATATTTCCCCTGGCCTGTCATCACAATATTCATATCCACTTTCGCTTGCGAATCCTCAGCATAGCATAGGTCAAGATGCGCTTTTTCTTCAAGAATGCCCACACTTACAGCCGCAAGAAAATCAGTCACAGGAAGCCTTGATATAGTCTGTTTCTCCACCAGCTTGCCCATCGCCGATACCATGGCTACATACGCGCCGGTAATGGAAGCCGTGCGGGTCCCTCCGTCTGCCTGGATTACATCGCAATCAAGCCAGATTGTACGTTCTCCGAGCGCCTCTAAGTCTACCACGGAACGAAGCGCACGTCCGATAAGACGTTGAATCTCCTGCGTTCTGCCGCTTACCTTGCCGCGGCTGGATTCACGTATGTTGCGGGTCTCCGTAGCGCGGGGCAGCATAGAATATTCGGCCGTCACCCAGCCACGACCCTGTCCGCGCATAAACGGAGGAACTTTCTCTTCTACCGTTGCCGTACAGATGACTTTTGTTGCTCCGACTTCTATTAAAACAGAACCTTCCGCATGCTTTATATAATCCATGGTAATGGTGACCGGTCGAATCTGATCGTATTCCCGTCCATCGATTCTCATGCCATTCCCTCCCACTTGTCATTTCTGGCTTATTATAGCACAACCCGTCATGGAACATGTACTATCCGTCTGCCCGGCTGTCGTGATAGAGAAAGAGTGGGGACCCCCCACTCTTTCTCTCGCCTTAGTACGCCTGGCTGTCCGTAATCATCGAACGAGTCACCGGCTTTGTATAGTCAATAGCGCCCGCCTTAACCGTATTCTTGCCATCCACCATAATCTGCACCTTCTGCGCGCTGGAATTATCTGTAAGAGACAGCACTACGGATTCGAGCGCATCCGGGCTTGCCTGCCCCTGATTATAAGAAAGAATTTTATTATCAAAATCGACTATCATAATGTCCTTTTGCTGTTTTACGCTTTTCACATTCATAGAGGGAAGCAGGGCAGAGAAAAGCGGCGATCCCTGTTTAGGCCCTTCAATCAATTGTTTAACAACCGCCAGCCCTTTGTTATCCGTTTCCGGAATCAAACGGGTTACCGGAACAAAATACGTTAGATTGTCAGATACTTGATTCTGGAAATACAAGGTTACCGGCATAGCCTGACCAGGCTTAACAGCATCAGACAGTTCCATATTAATACCATTCTCACGACTTAGATGGGAGATCGGGGTTCCTTTAACCGGCATGACTTCCTGCGGATGTCCGTTAATCCAGATATTTACCTCTTTTACAGCATCAAACTCTGTCAGTGCCCAGGTTACAGCATCTAGAATTTTTTGCTCGTCTTCCGCTTTATATTTCTTAAACTCCGGCGAAAAATCTACTGTTGCTACTCCGTCTTTGATTGTCATACCGAGCACTTTCGTTCCCTTAGGAAGAACAGCACGGAAACCCGGAGGCAGCGATTTCTCTGCTTCACTTCCCTGTACCATGTAATTCAGCACTTGCTTGGCCATGCCCTCAGACTTTGGCAGTTCTATCTCCCAGGGCACAACAAAACCGTCTGTGTCAAGCACATACACCTTGTGCATACTAACCGGTTTGTCCGCTTTTTTGCTCTGGTCGGCCGACAGTTCGTTCACCTTATCGCTTCCTGCCGCCGGTTGTGATTGCAAGCGAGGCGGATCAATTTCTCCATTGCTTGGTGCATCCTTCGGGCCAAACAGTCCACAACCGCTTAGCACGAATAAAAGACCCATAAAGGCACTTAGCAAAAATAACCTGCGTGCCATAGCTTCCCCTCCTCAGGCTCATTTTGTACTACTATGTATACGAGCCTGAACAGGATTTATACATGCTTTGTCCAGATTTTATTTTCTCTCTCCTTCTAAGTTGATTTGATGAGCACAGACTTTAATATGGAGCCATTCTTCCGCGATGGACATAAATAACTCGGGATTGCCGCTTGCAAAAAAACGGTGCTGCGGATTAACGATGTCCCCCCCATTTGCGAGCATGCGTCGAAACGAAAGCATTGCGCTTAATTCCCGGGCTGATTCTTCCGCAGAGCTAATAAGCTTAACATTAGGCCCTACAACTTTCTGGATGAAGTGAGCAATAAGCGGATAATGCGTACAACCGAGAATTAACGTATCAAATGTTTCTTCCGCAAGCGGACGCAGCGCTTCACGCACGACCTCAAGCCCTTCCCTATCATGCAGCCTCCCGCTTTCCACCAGAGGAACAAGCGAAGGGCAGGCCAGACTTACAACTTGAATCTGCGGATTTAGTTTTTTTAGTGCGCTGACGTACGCACCGCTGCGAATCGTTCCTTCCGTTCCGATGACGGCCACACGCCCCGTCTTCGTTTCCTTAATAGCGGTACGGGCACCCGGCTCGATAACTCCAATAACCGGGATATCGAGCCATTCACTCACTTCCTGCAGGACCACAGCAGCTGCAGTGTTGCATCCGATCATTAACGCTTTGATGTTCTTCTTCAGCAGAAATTCGATCATCTGAAGCGAGAACGCCCGCACTTCTTCAGCAGGCCTTGGACCATAGGGACACCGGGCCGTATCTCCGAAATAATAAATCGCTTCGCGCGGCAGCTGGCGCAGCACTTCCTTAGCCACTGTCAGTCCGCCGACGCCTGAATCAATAATTCCTATTCCTTGTTTCATTCTCCTAGTCGCTTCCTTCTCTCAGTCGTTCTCTTTTATCTTGGGGATTTCATCTATGAAATACAAGATTCGAATTTCACAATCCCTGAGCGTAACCTTTCCTCTTTATTTTAAGTTTAATCCTTTGGATGGGGTGGTAAAGCGCATTATATTCTATCCAAAGAGGAGTGATAAACGCAATGGAGTACAATCGGTCCTCCTGCTCAAAAACGATACGCTTTCTATAGCGAACGGTCAAGCGCCTGCTGCCTCACCTTGTCCCCACGGTATTCGAATAGCACGGAAGTTTTTCAGATAGTATATGAAACAGCAATACATTTGCGCATAGATTCAAAGACAATGTAAATGAGTCATGCCGAAGGATGGCGGGAGAAGAAATTCTTCCTCCCATCTATGTTGTTTTTCTGATGTTCATTACCCGTATTTTTCTGCCTGAGAACTATGTTAAGATAAAGTGGGAAGGTTTGTATTACAGCATATACCGTTGCGCAGCAAAGCAAACGATATATCAAAAGGCACAATTCGAAGATAGGAGTGCTACTATGTTTAAAAAAACTTCTCAACAATTTATTCAAGAAAATACCGATGAAATCGAAAAACTGTGGCGGGAAAGGAGGTCTGCTGTTCCTTCCTCACACAGTCAGACGATTGAAACATTCATTAATCATATGACACAGGATGGCTTTCTTCTTCACCTTTCCAATTTCTTCTCGGATAAGGAAAAAGAACGTGAAAAGGCAATAAACAATATCGAACAGTCCTGCTACCGTTATGTTCCACCGTGTATGGAAGCGGATATCCCTGTTTCTGAAGTCATTCAACCCTTCTATCTCATTCGGGACATACTGTTGGAAACGGAAGAGGTTAAACAGCATCCTGCTTTCATACTCCCCTTAATAAAAGAAATGGATCGATTCTTCTTGCATCTGATTACCTTTATCCATGACATTTACTCCATTTCCTGGAAAAATAAGCTGCTGGCGCAGCGTTCGGCTATAATGGAATTATCAGCCCCACTGATTCCTTTATTAGAAAATATTACAGTTATGCCGATTGTTGGAGCTATTGACACGGATCGCGCAGAATTAATTACGCAAAACCTTCTCTACGGAGCCATTAAAAACGAAAGCAAAGTAGTATTGATTGATATTACGGGAGTGGCTGAAGTGAATACGATGGTAGCGCGGCATATCGTCAAAGCGGCGGAAGCTATTCATCTCATCGGCGCTGAATGCATTGTAGTAGGCATCAGACCTGAAATTGCGCAAACAATGATCAGCTTAGGTATTGATATGGACATGCTTACCACATTAAGCTCTATGAGCCAGGGCCTTCGCGTAGCTCTCGCTAGAACAGGAAAAGAAATTAAGGAGATCAATTAAGGGGGTAGATGCTACGATGAGAATCCCAATATTAAAACTCGGAAACTATCTGCTTGTTTCTATCCAAATTGAACTCGATGATAAAACAGCTGTTCAATTCCAGCAAGACCTGCTGAATATGATTCATAAAACAGGATCAACAGGGGTTGTGATCGACCTTACCTCCGTACAGATGATTGATAGCTATATTGCCCGTGTGCTGGGCGATGTCGTCAAGATGTCCGAATTGCTAGGCTGCCAAGTCGTCTTTACCGGGATTCAACCGGCGGTCAGCATTACACTTATCGATTTAGGCATTAGCTTCCGCAATATTAAAACCGCAATGAATTTAGAACAGGGCCTGGAAAAATTGAAGCAGTTATTGGAGGGATAAAGGTGGACAACAATCCTAGCATTCATGTTTATAACGAGTGGGATATCGTTGTTGCCCGACAAAGCGGGCGAGATCTCGCTAAATCCCTCGGATTCGGAGAAGTGGACCAGGCACGAATTACTACTGCTATTTCTGAATTAGCTCGCAACATCTATCTATACGCCAAGCAGGGTGAGATTGAGGTTTCTCCTGTTTATGAAGGTGACAAGGTAGGTATCAAAATAATATCTCGCGACAATGGACCAGGGATTAAAGATGTAATGAAAGCACTTGAGGATGGATATTCTACTTCCGGCGGATTAGGGGCCGGACTGCCGGGCGTAAAGCGCCTGATGGATGAATTCTCAATTGAATCCAGCGAAGGCAAGGGAACGCTAGTTACGGCGGTGAAATGGAAGCTTTTCTAACCAACAAACGATATAGCCCAGTAAGGAAGGAGGGCATTTTTTGAAACAAGTGAAGGAGTATTATAAAAAAATCATGCTCCACTATCTGCGAAATCCCGGTGAACATCAACTGTATGCCGGTCAGCAACTTAGTAAATCGCTCATCGAAAAAGATATTCCACCAGAAGATATTCTAGCCCTTCACATCAACATCATGAAAGAAAACGGATATATTTTGCCAAGGGAATGGGAACGTTCTTTTCAGTTTTTGATGGAAATCATGGTATCATTTGGCATGGCGTATCAAGAGCGGCAAAGCCTGCGTCTAAAGAAAAAACAGTTGGAAAGCGAAATTAATGTTGCCATTTCTATGCAAAAAAAATTGTATCCACACACGTTCGAGCATGGATTCCATGACCTGGAGGTCGGTTTTATCAGCACTCCTGCACGTGAGATGTCTGGTGACTTCTACTACTACACAAAACACGGAAAAAACAAGTTAGGTATTTTGGTGGCGGATATCGCAGGCAAAGGGATTCCGGCTGCTCTTTGCATGTCGATGATCAAGTATGCGATGGACACACTGGAAAATGACGTAAAACCAGCCAATATGATTCTTGATTATTTGAACCGTCTAGTATTAAAAAATGCCGATCCGAGCCTATTTGTTACAATGTTTTATACGATTTATGACCCGTTAACCTCTATTCTTACCTACTCCTCCGCCGGTCATGAACCCGCGCTTTATTATCAAGCCAAATCGAAGAAATTTCAAGATTTGAATACCAAAGGGCTGATTTTAGGTGTAGACGCCAATGTAAAATATGAGGAGAAAGCCATTCAGCTTGAATCCGGAGATTTCATAGTATTGTATACAGATGGAGTAACCGAGCGAAAAGATTCCGATGAGCCGGATGACAATTCCATTCTGCGCGAGGCTATCTCCAGCGCGGATTTGTCGCTTCCTGCACAGGAAATTGTCAATCATATGTATCAGCATGCCATTGATGAAAAAAACTATCAGTTAGATGACGACCACACGATTGTTATGATTCGTAAAAAGTAAATTGGATTTTTCACATAGCTTTTTGTTTGGTTTCCTCTCTTCCGAGGTAAAGGAAAATATCGTGTACATATACTGATAGTAGAGGTGAACATAATGAACCAGCTTCCCTTCTTAGTTGAAACCGAGGAAAAAGAGAAAGAGATCTGCGTATACATTCATGGTGATCTAGATCTGGCTTCTGCTCCCCGGCTACGTGAGACCCTGCTCCCGCTCGCTGAAAAAGATAGCAGAACGCTAAAAGTTAACTTGAAAAACCTTCATTACATGGATAGTACCGGTCTTGGCGTTTTTGTAGCGGCACTTAAGCTGCGCAAAATCATTAATGGTGAGATGTTTTTAGAGGAAGTTCCTAAGAAAATCCAGCGGATCTTCCAAATCTCAGGCGTCGATCAATATATAACAATTGCGTAATTTTTACAGGGGGGATTCGTATGCCAGAATTGAATGACCACGTCAAGATAAACGTTCCGGCACGTGCCGATTATATAAGCGTAATTCGTTTAACCGTTTCCGGACTGGCTTATCAGATGGGATTTACATATAACGACATCGAGGATATTAAGGTAGCGTTGGCAGAAGCGTGCAACAACGTTGTTAGCCACGCTTATAAAAACAGCGAAGTTGGTGAGATAAGCGTTGACTTTCATGTTGAGGTCGATCGTCTGCAGATTATCGTCAGTGACGAAGGGGCCGCCTTTGACGCTAAGAAACTGAAGAAAGAAGCTTCTTCACTTCACGGAAAAAGCCTCGATGAAATCGATGTAGGCGGACTGGGAATTTACCTGATGAAAACACTCATGGATGAAATTGAGTATGACACTGGAGAAAAGGGGGTTAAAGTTTCACTAACTAAATATCTCAAGAGGGATGAGGTGAGCGAAAGTGAGCCAAACGTCCACCAGGAAATCATTCAACCGTGACATTACCGAATATGTCCGTACGTACCAGGAAATCGGCTCAGAAGAAGTACTAGAGCAAATACTTGAAAACTACCAGACGACAATAAGAAAACTCGCTTCCAAAATGGCCCGCGACTTTCATTTGGTGGACGATTTATACCAAGTGGGCATGCTCGCTTTATTAGGTGCTATCGATAAATTTGACAGTGATGTAAGCCATAATTTTGATGCCTATGCCATATCAACCATTGTCGGTAAGATGAAACACTATCTCCGCGATAAAACATGGAGCATCCGTGTACCGCGGACGATTAAAGAGATGGGATACCGACTGCAGAAGACGATTGATGAATTAACCATCGAGCTGCAGCGTTCACCTCGCATTGATGAAATCGCGAAAAGGCTTGAAGTCAGTGAAGAGAAAGTGTTGGAGATTATGGAGAATAAAGGAAATGTCCATGTTCTTTCCCTTGATACCCCAATGAAAGCTGATAATCAAGAGCAGGATTCCCATATACTGATGGATATGATTCCGGAGCAGGATCCGGGCTTTTTAGATGTGGATCGCAAAATGGATTTGGCCGATCTGCTCGAAAATTTGGATGAGCAGCAGCGTCAGGTCATCCATTATGTATATTATGAAGAATGGTCACAACGTCAAATTGGTGAGAAACTGGGCATCTCTCAAATGCAGGTTTCCCGTATTCTGCGCAAGACACTTCAGCAGATGAGAGAAGCCTATATGAAGAATTCGGAATAGGAATTGATCTGGAGGATTTTCCTTTGTATTCTTTTCAGTACAGTGTCCATCATACATCTAAAAAGCCCAACACACCGTCAGGGGATTGTTACTTTGTCAAATCGTACGGTGATACGGTGTTGATCAGCATTGCAGACGGGTTAGGAAGCGGCCCTGATGCCAGAGACGCGGCCCAAAAAATGATTGACGAAATCGAGAAGCGTGCCGAAGCTGGAAATACCCCGCTCAGTCTCCTTCAAGAAGGAAACCGTTCTCTCCACGGTTCTCGCGGTTCCGTAGTGGGAATTGCCATGATTGATAACCGCAATCAACAGGTTGCCTATGCAGGGATCGGAAATATTACTTGTCTGGTGGTAACACGGGAACGCAAAAAACAGTATCTGATTTCAAACCCAGGATTTCTCAATGGCCGCCCTTTTCGCGCTATAGAACGGTATCTTCCCTTTTATCCTGATGATACCATTGTCCTGTTTTCTGACGGAATTGAGTTACCTAATAATTGGGAGTACATTATAGCCAATGGCCTTTCTCCTGAGAAGACGCTCAAACGTCTGGTACAGGAGATGAAACGGATTGACGATGATGCCACCCTTATCGTGGGCAAGTGGTACAAAGAAGACAGCGTGTAGAAAATAACCCTTATACACACTGTCTTCTTTTTACCTTCTTTGCCCGTTTGCCAAATGAGCATACAACTGTTCTAATGTTTCTACACCAGCGGCCTCTAATTGCTCCTGCATAACAATCCACAGTTTAGCCGTCATCTGCGCGTCGCTCAATGCATGATGACGATTTTCAATTTGAATCCCCGCTTTCTCCAATACTTCTTCCATTCCATAGGCACCAAGCTCAGGATACAAGCATTCAGCCACTTTCTTCATCTCCAATGTACGATACCCAAATCGGCGACGGGCTGTCCGCCACAGAAAGTGATTAAAAAATTTCAATTCATGGCCAATGTAATATCCGAGTACAATACTGCTGCCGATGAAAGCTTCAAGCGAAGCAAACACTTTATCCAGTGGCGGTGCATTCCCTACCTCTTCTTCCGTAATTCCTGTTAATTCAGTAATATGAGGTGGGATGGGAATCGTAGAATGAACATAGGTGGAAAACCGTTCTGTTTCTAACAGCCTGTTTCCGTTGACGCGTACAGCCGCAATAGAAAGAATTTCATCACCGTGCTCAGGGTGAAAGCCTGTTGTTTCAATATCTAAAGACGTATAAGTTAGTCCGCGCAGAGGGGTTTGCAGGAAAGCAGAATGGCGCTGAGATTCCTTAAGAATGGAACGCATCCAGGCTTCCTGGCGTAAATCGCTTCCTCTCTGTCCATAGAACATATTCATTTGCTGTTTTCCCACTCCGCGAGCCAGCAGTTGGGAGATACGTGCGAAAAAACCGGATTGTTCTTTCATTTTCCTCCCCCACCGTCATTCTTTCCTCGTTATATTGAAAAAATGATACGCAGGAATAGCACTTACGTCAAGTTTTACGTAAGATTTTATGACATAAAAAACCCCCCTCATATGAGGCGGGCTGTCGTTCAAGGTGAGATTAAATTTTTAATTCACCTAAACGAACAAGTTCAACAACTGCTTGAGAACGACCTTTTACGTTCAGTTTCTGCATGACGTTTCTGACGTGTTTTGAAACACACAAAAGAGGTAGTTTGTCTATCTCTATTCTTTACAACCTTTTTACCCTTTATACCTGCTGAAGAAAACAAAAAAGAAGCAGCCGCCCAATCTGTGTATGTTTAAGCAAAGAGCTCCGCATAAATATCCTGAAGAGTGTCATGAAATCCCCAGCCGATTCCGTCTGCCTCTTCTACAATCGCCCGCATCCTCGGTTCAAATTCTTGTATCAACTTCTCGTTGCCTTCCTTATATAACATTTTAGCAACAGAATCATATACCGACAGCAAGCTACTATAAAAACCCGCTGTTATGTCACCATATATGTTTGTAAATTCCACACCCATTTCTACATAATACAAATACAAGTCGATCGTATATCGTTTATTCTGCGACAGTTTTTCAAATTCACGTATCGCTTTTTTCGTCTCAGATAACCGCAGCTTCGGTTCCCCGCGTGTTGGGAAAAACTCCTCCCGTATCTTTTTACGATACGTTTCTGCCATTTCTTCCAACGCCTCTTCTCCCGCCAGCTGAATCATGAAGAAATGCTTCGCTTCTTTACTTGCTTTCACACAATCAACGACTAACCGAACGAGTTCATCCTGTGGCAGATTTTGCAGTTGTTTTCTTAACTGTGGAACGGTTAGTTTGCTCCCTTTCTTTTGACCATACGGCTGCTGCTTTTGTTTTGGATTTAGTTTCACTGCCTGCTGCCACAATTGTTGGTTCACTTTCTCTTTCATAAAAGCTTCGGGATTAAACCGCCCACCGACCCACATTAATGTATGCTCATATTCGGGGTGGCTTTTATTCTGTAAAATCTCCAGTACCTCAAGATAACCAGGCACACCGCCTACATCTTCAGGCGGACAGTGACGTTCTCCTTCCAGACAAACTGGATATGTCTCTTTCTCCTGTTCTACAATTCTTTCCAAAACGAGTTCATGCTCCCAATTATCACCATAATCGTATAAGTAAATAAAATGCTGCCCCTCTTCTGTAACATGGACGCTTATTTTTTCTTGTCTTGCGTCTAATTCTTTGATTCTCTCATTCGGAAAATCAGGGTCAGGAATGTGAATCATCTTGTCAGGAAAGCCAAACATATACAAATGGTAATCTTTCCAGCCCATGATGATTTGTAGTGTTTTATGAAGCTGGTCAAACGTAATATCGCCAAATGTCTGAAATCGACGCCAGATTGGCGGATGTATTCCTGTGAGCTCAACTTTCCACTGGTAAATCATGTACTCTCTCCTTTATCACCTTTTTCCTGATTATAGAATACTTAACGATAACAAAAAAGCAAACACTCGCCTTATCTGCAAGTGCTTGCCATAGATTGCTTCCTCTATACTTCCTGATACTCCTGTTTATTTACTTCTTCCAACTCTTGCAATTCAATTCCAAACATTGTTTTTACATGTATCTCTTTCTCTTTGTTTACAGTAATACTTTCAATTAGCTTCTTTACAACTAAATGCAACTCGTCGAACTTCTCAAAATCTAGATCCAGCATTTCGTCCAGTGCGTCTTGGACCTCTTCATATAGTAAATACAGGTCATCTTTCTTGCTTATCTCTTGCTCTATCTGCGCCTTTTCCCATTCTAATTTGTCAATTTTCTTTTCGCACTGTTCCTTTTCAAATTTATACTGTTCCTCTGCAATTTCTCCTAGTAACTTCTCACGCCGCAAATCCGACAATAGCTTTCGATTCACAATAATACGTTCTTCGATTTCTTTTAGTCTTTTTTCTGTATTTACTGTATCAATTCGAATGGAAGACTTATGTCTTTCTAATAGTTCTTCTGGCGATGTTATCGATCTCATTCGACTCGAAATCATGCCGAGCAAATCGTCTCGGAACCGCTCATACGGAATCCAGCTATCATTTTCACACCCTTTTGGTCCTTGGCGTCTACGCTTAGAACAAATAAGATAGCGATACTCTTTTTGGCTTCTTGTTTTACTTTTCATACTCACCAGCGATGAACCACAATGCGCGCACTTAATCATCCCTGCAAATACATTTACCCGATTACGAATTCCACCGCGCTTTCCTCCGCCACGCTGCAAGCGGATTTCCTGCGCTTTAGTAAACATCTCCTCTTCAATAATCGCTTCATGTGTATGAGGATTATGTGCATATTCCCACTCTTTTTTATCACGTTGAACAAGCTTGTTTTTACGTTGGGACATATCAGCAATATTTGTATATACTTTCTTTTGCTCATACTTACAAAATACATTTCTTCCCACATAAGCTTCATTCTGCAATATCCTTTGGATTGTTGTAATTCCCCATATTCCACCTTTTGGTGAAGGGATTCCCCGCTCATTCAAATAATTTACAATCTCTTTTTCACCCATTTTATTCAAAACATAAAGAGTAAAAATCAAACGAGCGATGTCTTTTGTTTTTTCGTCAGGAACTAGTGTTTTCTTCCCCGCTATCGTCTGCTTTTTATATCCGTAAGGCGGAATGCTTCCCGTAAAATTCCCTTTTAGCGCGGACTGCCGAATTCCCCGCCGCGAGCTATGGCTGATTTGTTCACTCATCTTTTGATTTACAGCAGAAACAATGGTAAATTTTAATTCATCCTGGTCAATATCGGAGTCATAATTCTCTTCAAGCGATACTAAACGCAATCCCAGCGCATTCACGAGTTTACGTTTCAAATCAAGTGCATCAGCAGTATCGCGGGCAAATCGAGATAAGGAAGAGAACATAATCACGTTGAACGCCCCGCGCTTTGCATCACGTACTAACTGTTGAATGGCGGGACGATCTACAATATTTGTCCCTGTATCTCTGTCTTCATATATAAACTCTTCATACACTTGTAAACCGTGACATCTCGCTACTTCCAGACATACGTTTTTTTGATGATCAGGGCTATCCTTTTGTGCTTCCTTTAGCGTACTGACACGGACATAGATGGCAGCTTTTCCTTCTTTTACTTGACTTGATGGATATCTCATTATAAACTCTCCCTCGTATTCACTTTCCGATTCGCATAATAAAATGCCCTTTGGCCAATCGACCAGAGGGACCAGGTTACTCTATGCTTGTAAAGCCGTAAAATCTATTATATTGCCCGTCCGATTGACGTGCTTTTTTTAACACGTGGGTTCCCTGCATGAAAAGCACCCATGTTTTTACTAACGACTTGCCGTGCTAAATCGTCAATAATTTCCCCTAAATCCCCCTGACCGAACGTCATGTGAATCGTATATGGCTTCTGGTTGTTTCTCAATTTATAATCGCCTCTTTAATTAATTCATTTATTTCTATATATTTATCACGGTCCATGTGATAACATTCGTGTTCATTTCTTAATAGCTTGTATATTAATAAGGAAGAGCCTCGTTCTCTCCGTCAGGCTACGGCACCCCAGGAACCAATTGGTATACATTCGTTCCGACAGGTACTTTACCCCAAAACTCCCATGTATCGAGCGGAATATCCATACCTTTTCTATGGTAACCAAAGATGTCAAACAAAGAGTATTCACTGGGTAAACTTTTTAATAATTCTTCCCATTTTTCGTCTTCGACTGTCTTTAAGCATAAATTTCGTGTAAAAAATCTTCTTTCCATCTCAATAGGTAATGTTCTAGGTTCGGATGCCGCTCTTTGTAATTTTTATACAAACGCATAAGCATGCTAATATTAAATGCTGCATTTTGATTAAAGCTGTAATTAATTAGTTCATAAACAAATAAGAAGATATAACTTAAATCTGTATTAGGATAGTTCCCTTGTAACACCTGAGAGCGCCAGTAAAAATACCATTCTTTTTGCCTTTCATCTAAATGTTGAAATGTAGTGTAATAAGCCTTTAAAGGAATATGGGAACATTTCTTACCGACACGCCGCGAATATGCCAGCGACTGCTTAACAAACTCAGAATGATAAGTTGAAACTTCAATATAAATACCGCTTCTGTTCCTGTGTACAGGCTGCCGTATACACTCGATCTCTTCTAAGATGTGCGTCGGAGTCTTCAAATACTGAAACTCAGGTAAAATCAAGTCAGTTTCATTGTAAAAAGGAATCGTGGAAACTGAAACAGGTTCAAACGTTTCTCGCGGATTCTCTTCAATCATTCTAATTTCTTCCATTTTTACAAGCAGGGCAGCCGCATTCGACTGTTCCACCCAGCGTCTTATGAAAAATATGTCAATAAAGCCCAGAAAAATCGGTATATACGTCCAACAAAAAAGAAGATATAGCGTACCCCTTATGTACTTTCCGACATAAAAATGATGTGCTCCTATCCCACCTAAGAACAATGCCAAAAGAACCCCAGTGCCTACTGATTTCTGCTTATACACTCCCTAACCTCCAAGTATATAGTCCTATTTATATT
>NZ_BJXX01000018.1 GCF_007991215.1 Aneurinibacillus danicus | reverse complement strand
TTTACTTTGTATGTCAGGCGTGGACTCTCATCTTAATTATCTAAGCCGTTTCGTTTAGCGAAACGGCTTTTGTGTATATTTATAGAAGATTTGCCTCTTACTTTGGATGCTTGTTTTATGGTGAACCATCTCTTGAATATGGTATACTTAAGCAATAAGGATGATAAATTGGAGGGACATATGGCCAAGCAGCAATACGCGCCAAAAAAGAAGAGCAAAATTGTTCCGATTCACATGGATGCGGACTTCTACTATGAGCGGGCAATGCGCTACCTCGACAAGCTCAATTTCCAAAAAGCGCTGCGTTACCTGCGCAAGGCGGTTGAATTCGAGCCGAACAATCCTGAATATTATTGCAGCATGGCCGGCGTACTGGCTGAACTCGGCAAATATGAAGATTCGAATCGAATTCTCTGGTATGTACTGGAGGACGTCGACCCCTCATTAGATGAATGTTACTTTTATCTGGCTAGCAATTACGCGAACATGATGGAATTTGAATTGGCTGAACAATATATTTTACGGTATTTACAGAACGTTCCTGATTCTATCTATAGCGAAGAAGCTGAGGATTTGCTTGATTATGTCGAATTTCATCTCCGGGACATGCCACGTCATCCGGAGGGTGGAGAAGAATTGGAGGTGGTGCTGCAGCATGACAGGGCACGCCGCTTGCTCGAAGAAGGTAAGTTTAATGAAGCGTCACGTCTTTTACAGAAGTTAGTAAGGGAAAATCCGGACTTCATTGCCGCCCGCAATAATCTTGCGTTGTGTTATTACTATATGGGGCGTTTTGAAAAAGCGATGGAAACCGTGCAGGAAGTATTGAGAGAAGAGCCAAGCAATATTCATGGATTGTGTAATCTGGCTGTTTTCTACTCCCACCTGCAGCAGCAGGATAAGCTTGATAAACTGCTAATCACTTTGAAAAAGATTGTACCGTATCATTTTGACCTCGCTTACAAGTTGGCCACTACACTTGGCATTCTTGGTGAAGACGAAACCGCTTATTTTCTCTTCCGAAAAATGATTTCCCACGCAGGACAGAGTGATTTATATATGCTGCACTATGCTGCGGTAGCCGCATACAACACCCGGAGGTGGGATGCAGCCGAAGCGTTATGGCGCAAGGTTGAACGTCTTGACCCGTCAGAAAACGTGGCGTCCTACTATCTGAGGCAGATACAGCAGCGTAAAGAGGGTGGCAGAGGGATTGAAAAAGCTTCTTACCACTATCAGATTCCGCTGCAGGATGAGTTTTCTTTTGAAACCATCGGAAATTCGCCTGCTGAAATCGGTCAGGCAATGAAGAATAATCCGCTGCTTCGCTCCTCCCTGTTATGGGCGCTCCGGTTAGGGGATAAGGACATCAAGCTCCAGGTTATCCAGGCGTTCGAACATATTGCAGATGAAGAAGTGGAAGAAGCGTTGCGGGCATTCTTAATAAATCCGGCTGAGGACGACTATCTGAAAAAAGTTGCGATTTTTGTCCTGCGCAAGATGGGGGCTAAGGAGCCGTATCAGGCGGTGATTAGCCACCAGGTGAAGTCTGTGTCTTTCAGTGTGAATCCGAAATTTCCGGTGTGGAATAAGAAGTGGCAGCAGGTGGCGGAGTGTTTGCGCGACCATATGCAGGATCGTTACGATTTTCTAGAACAACAGGAAGCGCAGACACTATGGCTGGCTTATCTTAACGAAGCATATCCGAATGTGCCTGTTATCCGTAAACAGGAAGCCTGGGCTGCTTCGCTTGAATATGCGGTTGCCCGACGTCACAACTATGCCGTGACGCAGGAAGAGATAGCTGCGCGTTACGGAGTGTCCGTTGCCTCATTGGCGCGTAACTATAAACTGATCAGTGCCGTTTGCTTCGTATTTTCACAGGAGAAATAAATGAAGGCGCAAATCAATGAAAAGTCAAATAAACAGAGGAATCCCCCGGTACATACCGGGGGATATTTATGTATAGCTGATAATACAGAGGTAGACAATTTTTTCATTTCGATCTATGATAAAGACATTAAATCGAATTTCTTCGATTAAGTGAATAGAGTGGAGTATAGCCTCGGTTTTTGAGGTAAAGATATATATGATTAGGAGGTAGTAATGATGAGCGAAGAAAA
Source organism: Aneurinibacillus danicus (assembly GCF_007991215.1). Lineage (GTDB taxonomy): Bacteria > Bacillota > Bacilli > Aneurinibacillales > Aneurinibacillaceae > Aneurinibacillus > Aneurinibacillus danicus. The sequence continues at coordinate 11,580 of NZ_BJXX01000018.1, read as the reverse complement.
AATTTATGACGTAATCATTGCCGGTGCCGGCCCGGCCGGAATGACGGCGGCTGTGTATACTTCCCGTGCCAATATGAGCACGTTAATGATTGAACGCGGAATTCCGGGCGGACAGATGGCAAACACGGAAGAAATTGAGAACTATCCGGGGTTCGAGACCATTCTGGGGCCGGAGTTATCGACCAAGATGTTTGAGCATGCCAAAAAATTCGGTGCTGAATACCAGTATGGCGATATTAAAGAGATTATTGATGGAAACCCGTACAAAATCGTAAAGGTGGGAGACAAAGAGTTCAAAGCCAAATCAGTTATCATCACTACCGGTGCGGAGCACCGCGAACTGGGTGTGCCGGGCGAGAAAGAATTCTCCGGTCGTGGCGTTTCCTATTGCGCGGTATGTGACGGTGCGTTCTTCCGCGGTAAAGAACTGGTTGTAGTCGGGGGCGGAGATTCCGCGGTTGAGGAAGGCGTATTTCTGACCCGTTTCGCTACAAAAGTAACGATCATCCATCGCCGCGATGAGCTGCGCGCGCAGAAGATTCTGCAGAAACGCGCATTTGAAAACGAAAAGATAGACTTCATCTGGGATACGGAAGTGAAAGAAATCCGCGGAGATGGTGTCGTGAAATCAGTGCTGCTCTACAATAGAAAAACAGGTGAAGAAACTGAATTTAAGACGGATGGTGTCTTTATCTACGTAGGTATGGACCCGCTGTCTGATGCAGCGAAAAACCTGGGGATTACCAATGAAGCAGGCTACATTGAAACGGATGAACGCATGGCGACCCGTGTACCAGGTATTTTTGCGGCCGGTGACGTACGGGAGAAGACGCTGCGTCAGGTTGTAACCGCAACGGGAGATGGAGCAGATGCTGCTCTTTCCGCTCAACACTATGTAGAAGAGCTGAACGAAAAGCTGCAGGAACAATCAAAAGTTACGCAATAAAAGGTCATAAACTTTTAACAGCGCTGTAACATTGCTGAAATATGGAAGCTGTATAGTAAAGATAATTAATTGACCCCTTTTATAATAGTAAAATGATTGGCGCAGACAGGAGTTGTCTGCGTTCTTTTTTTGTGCTCGGTGGCGCTTGGTTCTCTTTTGTATTACCGGGGCGGATGTGATTTAATAAAAGAAAAGAATGGGTTTGTCATGAGGGATATCTTTTTGGGTAGGAAGTGAATAAGATAATGGAAAAACAGATGAATGAGATTAACTTGCTGATTATTACCGGCATGTCCGGCGCGGGAAAAACAGTTGCCGTTCAAAAACTTGAGGATTTAGGCTTCTTTTGCGTGGATAACCTGCCGCCGGTTCTCATTCCGAAGTTTGCGGAGTTGATTGATCAATCCGGAGGCCGTATCCAGAAGGTAGCGCTTGTCATTGACTTGCGTGGTCGTGAGTTCTTTGACGCGCTGGCTGAATCGTTGGAACGTGTTCATGAGATGGAGAATATAACATACCAGATTATCTTTTTGGATGCCAGCGACCAGACGCTTGTGCAGCGTTATAAAGAGACGCGCCGCAATCACCCGCTGGCGCCGGACGGCCTGCCGCTTGACGGCATTAAAGCTGAACGCCGCCTTCTCGAAGAACTCAAAGGGCTGTCTAATTTAATTATTGATACGACCCACTTAAAGCCTGTATTATTGAAAGAAAAAATAAGCCAGATTTTTAGCCAGATGAGTCAGAATCTAACAGTCATCGTTCAATCGTTTGGCTTTAAATTCGGCATTCCAATCGATGCCGATCTCGTATTCGATGTTCGTTTTCTGCCAAACCCGCATTATGTGGAAACGTTACGGCCCAAGACGGGAAAAGAAGCGGAAGTATCTGAGTATGTGTTCAAATGGGATGTCTCGCAGGAGTTTCTTGGTAAGCTTACGGACTTTATCGATTTTACGCTTCCGCATTACCAGCAGGAAGGTAAGGCCCAGCTTGTCATCGGTATCGGATGCACCGGAGGCAAGCATCGTTCTGTAGCCATTGCAGAGTATCTAGGTCAGCGTTATCAGGATCAATACAATGTTCGCGTAACGCATCGGGATATAGAGAGAGGTCGCTCATAGAGGTGTAAGATGAAAAGAAAAACAGAAAACCCCCGTGTGGTTGTAATAGGGGGAGGAACAGGACTGTCCGTACTGCTCCGCGGCTTGAAAAAGCAGCCGATTGACATTACCGCAATTGTAACCGTAGCGGATGACGGGGGAAGTTCCGGCCGGCTGCGTTCCGAATTACAGATGCCGCCGCCGGGAGACGTGCGCAACGTGTTGATTGCGCTTGCAGATACCGAACCGTTGCTTGAGAGTCTGCTCCAGTATCGTTTCGTTAACGGTAGCGGACTGGCCGGACACTCGATTGGCAATCTGTTGATCGCGGCGCTGACCGAGATTAGCTCCGGTGATTTTGTGACGGCGATCGAACAGCTCAGCAAAGTGCTGGCCGTCCGTGGACGTGTCCTGCCGGCGGCGAATCATTCCATCGTGTTGCACGCCGAGATGCAGGACGGTACGATTGTGTCCGGAGAATCGATCATTCCGAAAGCCGGCAAGCGGATTAAGCGTGTGTTTATTGATGAAGGCGTGAAGCCGCTTGCCGAGGCCACCCAGGCACTGCGGGAAGCGGATGCCATTCTTATCGGACCCGGCAGCCTTTATACGAGCGTGCTGCCGAATTTGCTTGTGCCTGGAATCGTACAGACGATTCGAGAGAGCAAAGCCGTCAAAGCGTATATTTGTAATGTAATGACGCAGCCGGGAGAGACGGACGGCTATACGGCGGAAGACCACATCCAGGCCATTCATGACCATGTAGGTAACTCCTTGTTTCAGTATATTATTGTAAACAACGGAGAAATTAGTGAAGAAGTACGGGCTTTATATGCGGAGAAAGGATCTGAACCGGTAACCTATTCCGAAGAAAAGCTGACCGCAAAAGGATACCATATTATTGCCGATAATTTACTGGTATATGATAAGTTCTTACGCCATGATGCTACCAAGCTCAGTGAAATTATCATGAACGTAATCGGCGCGAAAGTGTAAGGTGGTGGCTACATGTCTTTTGCTGCACAGACAAAAAAAGAATTAACCCAGCTGGAAGCGGCGGATTGCTGCCATAAAGCGGAACTTACTGCGTTAATCCGAATGAACGGTTCCCTGCAGTTCGGCGGCAAGCGCTTCGTGCTGGACGTATCAACGGAAAATGCGGCAATTGCACGCCGCATTTATTCGCTTATCAAAAAGATTTTTCAAATTCACGCGGAACTTCTTGTCCGTAAAAAGATGAGACTGAAGAAAAACAATGTCTACCTTGTCCGCATCCCTCAGAAGGCACGGGAAATTCTCGAAGAGCTTCATATCATGAAAGAAGGCACCTTTCATTATGGAATTTCTCCCGACATTATCAAAGACGAATGCTGCAAGCGTTCCTATTTACGGGGCGCTTTTCTCGCCGGAGGATCGGTCAATCACCCGGAAGCATCCAGTTATCATCTGGAGATTTTCTCTTCCCACCAGGAGCATTGTGAAGATTTGGTAGAGCTGGCAAATTATTTTGAGTTGAATGCCCGTTGTATTGAGCGGAAAAAGGGGCATATTATGTATATTAAGGAAGGCGAGAAAATCGCCGAGTTTCTGCGAATTATTGAAGCACATCAAGCGCTTTTCTTTTTTGAAGATGTGCGTATCATTAAGGAGATGAAAAACTCTGCCAACCGGTTGAACAATTGCGATATGGCCAACCTGAATAAGACGGTGGCCGCGGCAATGCAGCAGATCGAGAACATTATGCTTATCGACAGCCGCATTGGTCTCGCCAATCTGCCGGACAGGTTGCGGGAAGTGGCCGAGCTTCGATTGCAATATCGGGACATGAACCTTGCCGAATTAGGTGAAATGGTGCCCAGCGGGAAAGTGAGCAAATCCGGTATTAATCATCGTTTGCGAAAAATTAATGAAATCGCGGCGAAATTGCGGGAAAATGACGCAAAATCACAGGAATAATCCCTATAATCATGTTATAATGAAACAAATTCAGTTTAGCAGGGGGTGGGGAAGCATAGATGCATGCGCAGGAAAGTGTTGTTGTTAAATTAAAAACCGGGCTGCAGGCACGGCCGGCTGCTTTTTTCGTCCAGGAAGCGAACCGCTATGCAGCAGATGTATTTATTGAGAGAAACAATAAGAAGGTAAATGCAAAAAGCATCATGGGCGTAATGAGCCTTGCCGTCGGCAGCGGCGTGGAGATTACCATTAGCGCTGAAGGAGCTGATGCGGAAGACGCAGTACAAAGCCTTGTACAAATGGTACAGCGTGAAGAGTAATTTGGGGAGAAGCCGACGGATAGACTGACTGTCGGCTTTTTGCTTATTTGGGCTTAACATCAAACTCTGTACTTTGTGTTTTTTCAGATGGGCAAGCACATTTTTTAGTGTTACGTCCTTCTTTGATGTAATCTTTTATCAAAGAAAATGGGTGGGAATATTGAAGGATTCCCACCCATTTTGTCACATCTCAGGGAGTGACAGGTCTTTTTTAAGTAAGTATACGGATTTTACAGCACGTCTCAATCTTTTTTGCCGAGGCTTTCGATGACACGGTCGATGAGGCCGTATTCTTTAGCCTCTTGTGCGGACATGAAGTAGTCGCGGTCAGTGTCTTTCTCTACGCGCTCAAGCGGTTGGCCGGAACGTTCCGCGATGATGCGGTTCAAGGAGTCGCGCATCTTCAGGATGCGGTTCGCCGCAATTTGAATGTCAGATGCCTGACCCTGTGCACCGCCGAGCGGTTGGTGAATCATTACTTCACTGTTCGGGAGCGCGTAGCGCTTGCCAGGTGCGCCGGCTGTCAAGAGGAACGCACCCATTGAAGCAGCCATACCTACGCAAATGGTTGATACATCCGGTTTGATGAACTGCATCGTGTCATAAATCGCCATGCCTGCGGTAATCGAGCCGCCCGGGCTGTTGATGTACAGGCTGATATCTTTATCCGGGTCTTCAGCGGCCAGAAACAGGAGCTGGGCCACCACACTATTTGCTACTTGATCATTGATCCCCGTACCCAGGAAAATAATCCGATCCTTTAAAAGGCGAGAATAGATATCGTATGCTCTTTCACCACGATTTGTTTGTTCGATAACTGTAGGGATTAAGTTCACTACTACTTCCTCCTCTCGTGTTTGTATGTATATAGTACACTAAAGGTCAAAAAAGGTCAAATGGAACCTCCGTACTATATTCTCTTCAGTTATATGCTTTTTTCCCAGAAATTAATCATCGTAAACATGAGTTTTGACAAGATAATGATAACTAACTGTAATTTGTCCCCCTCTTCCTTACTCTGTCGACTTATGTGACTTTAAAGGAACCTTTGTCGAAAGTCGAGCATAATATAAATAAATGTGTGATAATAGAAAAAATTTTGCATAGCTATGTAGTTATCAACGTGAAAGGGGTTATGACCATAATGCAATATGATGAATATATCGGAAAAATGGTACAATTAACGTACAGCGATTTGGATGGGGAGCTTGTATGCGCCGTAGGGCACATTCTCTATACGCTGAAAAACCGGGCTTTTGTATTCGAGACATACAAAGAAGGAAGGCAATTAATCGTCTATAACCGGCATGTGCTTGACATTCGCGAAACGGGAGCGCCGTCCGCTCATATCGACCCGGAGATTGCTCCCGATCATTTCGCTTAAACTATGAGCAGAACGCGAGGGGATCTGTCTTGAAACAATCGTTTGCACTGGTAAGGGAAGAAGGATTGACCATTCGTGGCGACGTTTTTATCAAGGATGACGCACAGGAGTACAGCCGAAAACCCGTCGTGATTATTTGTCATGGCTTCAAAGGTTTTAAAGATTGGGGTATGTTCCCGCGCATTGGAGAATATATGGCGGAGCAGGGGTTTGTCGCCATTACGTTTAATTTCTCAGGCAACGGAGTGGGTGAAGATCCGGAGAGCTTCACCGAGCTTGAGAAGTTTGGCCGCAATACATACCAGCAGGAGCTGAACGATCTGGATTTTCTTATCCAGCAGGTCAAACATGGCGGCCTGCCGCTTGGGGAGCACATGGATGCGTACCGAATCGGCATAATGGGCCACAGCAAAGGCGGTGGCGATACCATTCTCTACGCTTCTTCGTATCCGGAGAATGTTCGGGCGATTGCGACCTGGAACGGAATCGCCCATGTGGACATTTTTGGTGCCGACGTGCGCAGGCAAGTGGAAGAAGAGGGCGTAGGTTATGTAATGAACGGCCGAACCGGACAAAAAATGCCGATTGAAAAAGTCGTACTGGATGACATTGATGTGAATGCCCGTCAATATGATTTGCTGAACTGCGTGGCACAGCTTAACGTACCGCTGCTAATCGTGCAGGGGCGCGAAGATTTCCCCCGGCTTGTAAAAGGAGCGGAAAGCCTGAATGAACATGCACGGCAGGCCGTTCTCTACTGGGTAGACGGAGCGGGCCATACGTTTAATATGGTGCATCCTCACAAAGAGGATACGTCTGAATTTCTCGAAGCGCTTGACGTAACGACGAAGTTTTTCAAGGAACATTTTTAAAAATGAAAGGGTAGCGGATGAGACGGCAGAGAATGCCGTCTCATTTTAGTAATGGAAGATAAATAATAATTGATATTGATAATCTTTATCAAATAGGGTATGATAAGGATAATCAAATAGCGAAAGCTACACATGAAGGAGGGGATGCATCATGGCATACGTAGTGATTGGCGCGGATCGATTGGGAAACATCAATGCCCTGTTGGAAGAGAAGTTGGACGGAGAACTCATTCATGTTTCAGGAAGGAAAAAGAAAGATCAAAATTATACGCTCCCGCAACTCGTAAAGGGAGTTATCGTGTTTACGGATTACATAAACCACAATCTGGCCAAACGGGTCAAAGCGGACGCCAAGAAGAGGGACGTCCCCATTGTGTTCGCAAAGCGTTCGGTCAGCCACCTGGAGTGCAGTCTGGAACAAATGCTTGCGTGCCAGCGGGAAGGCTGCACCCGTCCATGTGCGCGCAACCGCTCATATCAAGCTACGGTGTAGGAGGTAATATATCCTCAACGGTTAGCAGCCGGCCGCGACGACCGGATGTGATGAATATAACTGAAATTCAATACGTAACAAAACCACCATGGCCAATTAGCCACAACCCCTGCCATGTGGTACGAAGGAAAAGAGAGAAAAGAATGAGGATGCGATTTCAATGTGGAAAAAGGCGAAGGCCTTTTTCTTCCCTGTATCTCATTTCCTCTTTCTCTCCTTTTTTCTTCATAATTTTCACAGAAAGAGAGCGGGAGCATACAAGAGGCTTCCGCTCTTTTGTATGTTATAAAACAGCTAGCTGGAGCACGATAATCCAGGGGAAAGAAAGAGAGGAAATATGTCCTGCGCCTTATTTTTTATAATTGGCAGGATTTTTGCTAGAGAAATTTATTGCGAATTGTTATATAATAATGAATAAGAGAAAAAGTTTTACAGAAAAGAAGGTGATGCCCGATGCAAATGGGTTTTGGTTTATACCAGCAGCAGACGTTGAAGTTAGTCATGACACCTGAATTGCGCCAGGCAATAACCATTCTCCAATACTCGACCGTCGATTTACTCGATTTCCTGCGCCAGCAGGTTACTGAGAATCCGATTCTGGATTTATCTGAGAAGAACAGAGAGTTTTTGGTGACTGACGTGACGATGCAGAAGGAAACGAACAAGCAAGCGGATATTGACTGGAAAGATTACATCCGCGCCAATGCTACCGGAGATGATACGTACTACCAGCGTGGAAGCGCTCCGGCCCAGGATTATGATCCGTTCAATTTCATCTCCGCCGGAGGAACAACACTGGAAGAGCATCTGCTTGAACAGGTAGCCATGCTCAAGAATGTAACGCCGCTTGAAAAGCGAATTCTGAACTTCCTTATTGGAAACTTGAATGAAAGCGGTTACCTTACCATCTCAGAAAAGGAAGCTGCGGATATTCTGAATACGAATGTCGAGAAAATCGAAGAAATGATTTGGCTTCTTCAGACGCTGGAGCCGGTGGGCGTGGGTGCTCGCTCGCTTGCGGAATGTCTTTTGCTCCAGCTCAGGGATGAGCCGGAGGAGCATACGCTTGCGATTGCCATTGTAGAGCACCACCTGGAAGATTTGGCGGAGAAGCGCTATCAAAAAATCGCCGCATCCCTTGGTGTAACGCCGCAGGAAGTGCAGCAGGCGGCCGACTATTTACGGACGATGAACCCGCGGCCGGGCGCTGAATTTGCGCAGGGAACGCCGCGCTATATTGTGCCGGACGTGTATGTAGAGAAAGTGGAAAACGAATACATTGTCATGGTTAACGAAGGGAGTATGCCGAACTTAACCATTAATCGTTTCTATCAGCAGATGCTACAGAAGAATGAAGCGGACCCGGCCCAGCGCTATATTCAGGATAAACTCAATTCCGCGCTTTGGCTGATTCGCAGTATCGAACAGCGCCGTATGACGCTGTACAAAGTCACGCAGGCAATCGTAGAAGAGCAGAAAAGCTTTTTCGAGAAAGGTACCGCCGGATTGAAACCGATGACGCTAAGAGATATCGCTGAGAAGGTCGGGCTGCATGAGTCGACGATTAGCCGGGCAACCAGCAATAAGTACGTCCAAACACCGCGCGGACTATTCGAGTTAAAGTATTTTTTCACAACCGGTTTGAACCGGGCCGATGGTGGAGAAGCCTCTTCCGTGCTGACCATTAAAGAGAAAATTAAAGCTATGGTGGATGCAGAAGACAAGAAGAAACCACTCTCAGACCAGAAGATTACTGATCTGCTGCTCAAAGAAGGTATTGAAATTTCCCGTCGTACTGTGGCAAAATACCGGGAAGAGTTGAATATCGACTCATCTTCAAAACGGAAGCGTTTTTAATTAAGAGAGGAAAAAAGACATGGATGCACAGCAAAATCCATTCCGCATTGTTATCTATACAAGAGAAGGATGCGGATTGTGTGACAAAGCCAAAGAAAAAGTGGAACGGGTAGCCCGGGACTATCCCGTAGAGCTGGAAATGGTAGATATCGCGCAGGATGCTGCGCTTGAAGATGCGTATGGACAACTGATTCCCGTCATACATATTGACGGGGAGAAAGTCTTCGTCTCTAAGGTTACGGAGCTCTGGCTGCGCCGAGAATTGGAAATCCGATCGAAAGAGCGCGGTTGATAAAAATGAAAAAACTTGGTATAATGATAACTGACAGCAAAAATGCCTGTATTTTACACAGGCATTTTTTGTGAATTAAATGGGACATAAAATATCTAATAGGGACGCTTTTTGTCCCAAGAAAGGTGAGGGCGTTGGCGGAATCGAATTGGACTTCAATGCTTCAGCGGATGGCGCCTGAAGTCGTCACGATCATTGAGAACCGTTATAAGATACTACGTCAAATTCGTTTATTGCAGCCGGTCGGACGACGTGCGCTGGCCGAAGTGATGCAGAGTACGGAAAGGATTATCCGGCGGGAAGTCGAGTTTCTGCGTGAGCAGCGCCTTATCGATTCAAACCGTGCCGGTATGTTCGTTACACCCGATGGAGAAAACATGATTGAAGCGTTTCATCCTTTCTGGAAAGAGGTAGGCGGAATTAGCCTACTGGAGACGGAAGCAGCCCGTCTTCTTTCTGTGCGGAAGGTTGTCATCGTTCCCGGGGATACGGATGAGAGCGAATGGACAAAAGACGATATGGCGCGGCAGGCAGCAGGTGAATTAGCTCGTGTGCTGACGGATGATACAGTGGTTGCAGTTGCCGGAGGAAGCTCTGTGGCGCGCATGTCTCAATATGTACAGCCGCCTGCGGACGCGCGGAATCTCATGCTGGTCCCGGCACGCGGAGCGCTCGGCGATGAAGTGGATCTGGAATCCAATACGGTTACCGCCCGGATTGCGCGCAACTTGAATGCCTCATATCGTCAGTTGTATCTCCCTGACATTTTGGAAGAAGAGACGTTGCGCAATGTACAGCGTGATCCGACGATTTCGAAGATGCTGGAATTGATTCAGCAGACGAAAGTTTTGGTGCACGGCATCGGGGCCGCAGAAGAAATGTCACGCAGACGCGGTTTGAGCGACGGCATTGTTCGTATACTAAGGGAGAAACGAGCCGTCTCCGAAGTGTTCGGGTACTATTTTAACGGCTCCGGCGAAATGGTCTACCGCATGAACACGGTAGGGATGCAGATGGAGAATGTGCATACATTAGATACGGTAGTGGCCGTTGCCGGTGGTAAGAGTAAAGCGGAAGCAATTCTCTCTTATATAAGAAACCGCCACAATTATGTGCTCGTCACCGATGAGGCAGCCGCGCGTGGAATGCTCGCTTTATTGGCAGAAGAAGAATAAGCGTTTCTTCATAGAGCGCTTTGGAAATATAAGGAGGAGATGAAGTATGACGAAAGTTGCAATTAATGGTTTTGGGCGCATTGGACGTAATGTACTGCGGGTAGCGCTTCAGAATCCGAATGTGGAAGTGGTAGGAATCAACGATTTGACGGACGCAGCGACATTGGCCCATCTCTTTAAATACGATTCTGTACATGGCATGTACCATGAAGATGTACGCGTGGAAGGCAATACGATTATTATCGGGAATCGCACAGTCAAGGTGTCCGCCGAACGTGATCCGGCCAATTTGCCCTGGAAGGAGTGGGGCGTGGAAGTGGTCGTAGAATCGACGGGCCGCTTTACGAAGCGGGAGGATGCAGCGAAGCACCTTGAAGCCGGTGCGAAAAAGGTAATCATCTCCGCTCCGGCAAAAAATGAGGATATCACAATCGTGCTTGGCGTAAACGAGGAAAAATACGACCCGGCGAACCATCATGTCATCTCAAACGCATCTTGCACTACGAATTGCCTGGCGCCGTTTGCGAAAGTGCTCCATGAGAAATTTGGCATTCGCCGCGGTCTGATGACAACCGTGCACTCCTATACGAACGATCAGCAAATTCTCGACTTGCCTCATAAAGATTTGCGCCGGGCGCGGGCGGCTGGCATGTCCATTATTCCAACATCCACGGGTGCGGCCCGGGCGGTGGCGCTTGTGCTTCCTGAATTGAAAGGCAAGCTGAACGGATTTGCGATGCGTGTACCGACCCCGAATGTATCGGTAGTCGATCTGGTCGTAGAATTGGATAGGAATGCATCGGTGGAAGAGATTAACCAGGCGCTTAAGCGTGCGTCCGAGAACGAAATGAAAGGCATCCTCGGTTATTCTGAAGAGCCGCTCGTATCACGCGACTACAATGGTGATCCGCGCTCGTCCATTGTCGATGCGCTGTCCACGATGGTCATTGAAGATAACCTCGTCAAAGTTGTTTCCTGGTATGATAATGAGTGGGGCTATTCAAATCGTGTGGTCGATTTAATTAATTATGTTGCTCAAAAAGGTCTGTAAGCAAGAAAAAGTGTGACTGATTGATTGAATTATGTTGCAAATAAAGCCATAGAGAAGCTAAAATATAAACGGTTATGAAAAAGGGGAGGGAACGAGCAGGGATTCTCTCCTTTTTCTGTGAAAATTATGAG
>NZ_BJXX01000017.1 GCF_007991215.1 Aneurinibacillus danicus | reverse complement strand
AGAGAAGAAAAAGGCGTTCGCCTTTTTCCCCATTGAAATCATTCCCCCGTTCTTTTCTCTCTTTTCTTTCGTACCACTAAAATCAGCTGTCCTTCCCTTGATTTTCATGTCGGGAAGTATAGCTGCTATAAGGAAGAGGAGGGTTATTTGTTATGAACAAAAAGTCTGTTCGCGATGTTGACGTGAAAGGAAAACGCGTATTCTGTCGTTTCGACTTCAATGTGCCGATGGAAGCCGGACGTATCACCGATGATACGCGCATCCGTGCGGCACTGCCGACGATTGAATACCTCGTACAGAACGGCGCCCGTGTGATTATGTCGAGCCATCTCGGCCGTCCGAAAGGCAAGGTTGTGGAAGAGATGCGTCTGAATGCAGTGGCGGAGCGTCTCGCTCAACTGCTCGGCCAGCCGGTAAAGAAAGTGGACGAAGTATACAGCGAAGAAGTGAAAGCGGAGGCCGAGAAGCTGAACGATGGCGAAGTGCTACTGCTTGAGAATGTCCGCTTTCATCCGGGCGAAGAAAAAAATGACGAAGAGTTGTCCAGACAGTTTGCATCGCTCGCAGACCTTTTTGTAAATGACGCGTTCGGTACCGCTCACCGTGCGCATGCGTCTACAGCCGGCGTAGCCAACCATATCGAAGGGGTAGCCGGTTTCCTCATGGAGAAAGAAATCGAATTCCTGGGCAAAGCCATTTCCCAGCCGGAACGTCCGTTCACGGCCATTATCGGCGGAGCCAAAGTAAAGGATAAAATCGGTGTCATTGAAAACTTATTGGAGAAAGTGGATAATTTAATTGTAGGCGGCGGCCTGTCCAATACGTTCATCAAAGCGAAAGGCTATGAGGTAGGGAATTCCCTGCTTGAGGAAGAAAAAGTGGAGCTGGCCAAATCATTCATGGAACAAGCCGAGCAGAAAGGCGTGAACTTTCTAATTCCGGTCGATGTTGTCGTGGCTGATAAGTTTGCGAATGACGCAGAAACAAAAGTTGTCGATGTGGATGCCATTCCGGAAGGCTGGCAGGCGCTTGATATCGGGCCTAAAACGATTGAACTGTACAAAAACGCTATCCTTGAGTCTAAAACTGTAGTATGGAACGGACCGATGGGTGTATTTGAAATGGATACTTTTGCAGAAGGAACAAACGCCATCGCACGCACGCTTAAAGAAGTAAACGGTACAACCATTATCGGCGGTGGCGACTCCGTGGCTGCGGTCGAGAAAGCGGGCGTAGCGGAAGCGATGACGCACATCTCAACAGGGGGCGGGGCTTCGCTCGAATTCATGGAAGGCAAAGAGCTTCCGGGTGTGGCGGTCCTGGCTGATAAATAAGGAGTTGACAAATGCATGCAACGGACACCTATTATCGCGGGTAACTGGAAAATGCACAAAACGACGGAGGAAGCGCGTGAATTCGCGCACGCTGTACGCTCGCTCACACCAAAAGAGAATATGGATACCGTCATCTGTGCGCCATTCACCTCATTGGACGCATTGGTGCAAGAGCTTGAAGGGTATCCGATTGCCGTTGGAGCGCAGAATATGCACTGGGAGGAATCAGGAGCATATACAGGAGAGATTAGCCCCGGCATGCTGACAAGCCTTGGCGTGCAATATGTAATTATCGGGCACTCGGAACGCCGGGAGTATTTCGCGGAAACGGATGAAACGGTGAACAGAAAAGCAAAAGCCGCATTTGCGCACGGATTGACGCCTATCGTATGCGTGGGCGAAAATGTGGAGCAGCGTGAAGGTGGAAAAACGAAGGAATGGGTACGTGAGCAGGTGCTTCGTGCGGTAGAAGGTCTGTCAAGCGAGCAGGCGAAGCAGCTTGTGATTGCTTATGAACCGATCTGGGCTATCGGAACGGGCAAATCGTCTTCAGCGGAAGATGCGCAGGACGTTATCGCATTCATCCGCAGTACGGTGGAAGATGGGTTCGACGCCCAGGTAGCGGCGCAGGTACGCATCCAGTACGGCGGTTCCGTGAAACCGGACAATATCGGAACCTACATGGAGCAGCCGGACATCGACGGCGCGCTTGTCGGAGGCGCCAGTCTAACGCCGGAATCGTTCCTGAAATTGTTAGAGGGAGCACGAGGAGGCAAGAAGTAATATGAGTCGACCGAAACCAGTGGCACTTATCATTATGGACGGATTCGGATACCGGGAAGAAGAATACGGCAACGCCATCAGACAGGCGAAGACGCCGAATTTCGATAAATACTGGAACGAATATCCGCATACGCTGCTCGGCGCCAGCGGTCTGGCTGTCGGACTTCCGGAAGGACAGATGGGCAACTCGGAAGTCGGACACCTGAATCTGGGTGCCGGCCGCGTTGTTTATCAAGATTTAACACGCGTAACGAAAGAAATTAACGAAGGTATGTTCTTTAAAAATGAAACGCTGCTTAAAGCCGTACGTCATGCGAGGGACAACGGCACTGCGCTTCATCTGTACGGATTGCTGTCGGACGGCGGCGTGCACAGCCATATCGAACACTTGTTTGCATTGTTGAAGCTGGCTAAGCAGGAGAACATGGACCGTGTCTACATTCATGCATTTCTGGACGGACGCGATGTAGCACCGGACAGTGCGGTTGGATACATTCAAGAATTGCAGGAGAAGATTAAAGAATACGGCGTTGGCCGCATTGCGACCGTACAGGGCCGTTACTATGCAATGGACCGCGATAAACGTTGGGAACGCACCGAGAAGTCCTATCGCGCCATGGTATACGCAGAAGGGCCGAGTTTCACCGATCCGGTTGAAGCGGTGCGTGAATCTTATGAACGCAGCGTATACGATGAATTTGTAATGCCGACGGTAATCAAAAATAGTGACGGTACTCCGGTAGCGACAGTTAAAGACAATGACAGTGTCATTTTCTTCAATTTCCGTCCGGACCGTGCTATTCAGTTATCCCAGGTTTTCACCAATGATGATTTCCGCGGGTTTGACCGCGGCGAGAAGTGGCCGAAGAATTTATTCTTTGTCTGCATGACCAAGTTCAGCGAAAGTGTGGACGGTTATGTCGCGTACAAGCCGACCAGCTTAGACAATACGCTGGGCGAGGTGCTGACGCAGCATAATATGCGCCAGTTGCGCATTGCGGAAACGGAGAAGTATCCGCACGTTACCTTTTTCTTCAGCGGCGGCCGTGAAGCCGAGTTTGAAGGAGAGAAGCGCATCCTCATCAACTCGCCGAAAGTCGCAACCTATGACCTGAAGCCGGAAATGAGCATCTATGAAGTTACCGAAGCCCTGCTGGCTGAGATTGAGCAGGATATCCACGATGTCATCATTCTGAATTTCGCTAACTGCGATATGGTAGGCCATTCCGGTATGATGGAGCCGACGATTAAAGCGGTAGAAGCGGTGGACGAGTGCATGGGTAAAGTTGTGGAAGCCATACTGGCCAAAGGCGGTGTGGCGCTTGTGACCGCCGACCATGGGAACGCTGACTTGATGCTCGATGAAGAGGGAAATCCGATCACATCGCACAGCACGTACCCTGTTCCGTTCATTCTGACGAAACAGGGTGAGGAATTGCGTGAAGGCGGCATTCTGGCCGACATTTCACCGACCATATTAAAGCTGCTTGGTATTGAACAACCTAAAGAAATGACAGGCAGGCCATTATACTAAAATAAGAAAACAGAAGGAGACGGAAGAGGAAATAAGGTCCAGGGGGGAGCGGTTGCCTTTTCCCCTTTGAAATCATTCCCTCGTTCCCTTCTTTCTTTTTCTTAATTACCTTACATAACTAATTAAGGAGCTGAACAAGCATGACGATTATTTCTGACATCTACGCCCGCGAAGTTCTTGATTCCCGAGGTAACCCGACAGTAGAAGTGGAAGTCTATCTTGAATCCGGCGCAATGGGACGCGCTATGGTCCCGTCCGGCGCTTCTACCGGTGCACATGAAGCGGTTGAGCTTCGTGACGGTGAGAAAGCACGCTACATGGGTAAAGGCGTATTAAAAGCGGTAGATAACGTAAACAGCATCATCGCTCCGGAGCTGGAAGGCTTCGATGCACTGGATCAAGTGGGCATCGACAACCTGCTAATCGAGATGGATGGTACCGAAAACAAAGGCAAGCTGGGTGCAAACGCCATTCTGGGTGTGTCCATGGCGGTTGCCCGGGCGGCGGCTGACGCGCTGGGCGTTCCATTGTATGCGTATCTGGGTGGTTTCAACGCCAAAACGCTGCCGACTCCGATGATGAACATTCTTAATGGTGGCGCGCACGCGGACAACAACGTGGATATTCAGGAATTTATGGTTATGCCGGTCGGGGCAGAAAGCTTCGCGCATGCATTGCGTATGGGCGCAGAAGTTTTCCATAACCTGAAAGCTGTGCTGAAAGAAAAAGGACTGAACACTGCGGTAGGTGACGAGGGCGGATTCGCGCCGAACCTGGCTTCCAATGAAGAAGCGCTGCAAACGATCATTGCCGCTATCGAGAGAGCGGGTTACAAGCCGGGTGAGGACATTATGCTGGCGCTTGACGTTGCTTCTACGGAAGTATACAAAGACGGCAAGTATGAATTGGCCGGTGAAGGCATTACGAAGACGACAGACGAGATGATCGACTACCTGGAGATGCTGGTGAACAAGTATCCAATTATCTCCATCGAAGACGGTCTGGCTGAAGATGATTGGGAAGGATGGAACAAGCTGACCCAGCGCATCGGTGATCGTGTGCAGCTGGTGGGTGACGACCTGTTCGTAACGAATACAACCCGTCTGTCCCAGGGAATTGAACAGGGAACGGCGAACTCCATTCTCATTAAAGTAAACCAAATCGGTACGCTGACCGAAACGTTCGATGCCATCGAAATGGCGAAGCGTGCGGGCTACACCGCGGTTATCTCCCACCGTTCCGGCGAGACGGAAGATTCCATCATCGCTGACATTGCGGTAGCGACTAACGCTGGACAAATCAAAACCGGTGCACCGTCCCGTACAGACCGTGTGGCAAAGTACAACCAACTTCTCCGCATTGAAGACGAACTGGCCTACATTAGCAAATACGCAGGCCGCGAAGCGTTCTATAATATTAAAAAGTAACACTCGTTTTTCCATTCGTAAACGAGAGACAACTCGCGGCAACGTCCGCGAGTTTTTCTTTGCATTTCTTGGTCAGGTCCGTAAGGAATCACCGCGTTTACCTCTTTAGCATAATAGCCGCCGTAAGCCGTATGCGAAACGGATTTGTCTCCCTCTTTCCTCGCTTCCCTCTTTCTTATTTCTTCTGTATATCGTTATTATAAAGACTTTGGCACGGGGTAAAGAATAGAAATATAGCGAACAGGAAACGATGTACTTGTTGCCGTGCTTTTGTATTTTCATTTTATCTGTAATGATTTTCTACAGATAGTATATTATAATAAAAACACCATGGCTTTTTCGCCGCAACCCCGACAT
>NZ_BJXX01000016.1 GCF_007991215.1 Aneurinibacillus danicus | reverse complement strand
GATTTTCACAGAAAAATAAAGGAGGGGCGGACAATGGACGGAAATATCATTGATACAGTCATGGCCCGAATTAAAGAACGGGGTGGACGTGTAACCGTACAGCGACTGGCCATCATCAACGTGCTCATGCGCCTGGACCATCCGACAGCCGAAGAAATTTATCATTTCATGCAGGATGACTTTCCGACCCTGTCATTCACAACGGTGTATAACACGTTAAAGTCTTTGAAAGAGCTGGGTGTGGTACATGAGCACTATCAGGACGAGCGTTCGCGTTTTGAAATCACGGAAAAGCCGCACCATCACTTTCACTGCATGAAATGTGACAAGCTTGTGGATATAGAGCCGGACAAGATCTCTGTCGATCTGGACCCTGACATAAAAGCCGCGTTTTCTCCATTGGAGTCAAAGGTCATTCTAGAAGGCATCTGTCAAAGCTGCCGGGAGCATGATCGGGCGAGTCTTGAAGATGGCCGTCCTTTATGATACATTAGAAAATGGCAAATAATAAAAATGGAACGCTCCGTTTTGGGGAGGCAGAAGAATGGCGGTATTTTTAAAAATTTTACTTGTAATTGTTTCGATTTTGCTTATCGGGGTGGTGCTGCTTCAATCCGGCAAAAGCGCGGGTCTTTCCGGATCGATTGCAGGCGGTGCCGAGCAAATCATAGGGAAAGCGAAAGCGCGGGGCATTGACGCCCTGTTGAATAAGCTAACCGTTATCCTGGCAACATTATTTATGGTATTATCTATTGCCGTTGCGTATTTTCTGCGCTAGTCGGCCTCATATATTGATAACCTGAGCATAGGTCTGAACAGCAAGTGGAATGCTTGCTGTTTTTCTGTATCTTGATGAAGGGACGATGTGTATGATCGGTTGCTTGTTGATTCACGGGTTTACCGGAAGTCCGTACGAAGTGGAGCCAGTTGCCAGGCATTTCGCGGATAGGGGATGGCGAATCGAATCCCCTGTGCTTGCCGGACACGAAGGACATGCTCTCTCCCTGAACCAGGTTACGTGGCAGGACTGGGTGCGTTCAGCGGAAGAAGTGCTCCAGGATATGCTGCTTACGTGTGAACGCGTCCATGTGATTGGATTCTCTATGGGAGGGTTGATTGCGGCCCATCTGTCTGCCCGCTATCCGATTGATAAGCTGGTACTGTTGAGTGCCAGTCTATATTACATCAATCCCCGCCAACTGTTTAAAGACGCGGCTACCATTATCAAGAAGCATTTCACATCGGCCAGCGACGCCAGGGAAGCGTACCGGCGCTATGTAAACAAGGCGAAGACTACACCGCCGCGCGCAGTGATTCATTTTCGACACCTGGTCAAAATATTAAAGCAGGAATTGCCGAAGGTGACGGCTCCCACACTTATCATTCAGGGGGGCAGGGATGATCTGGTGGAGCCGCGCAGCGCAGAGCATATCTATCGGACGATTCGTTCGGCAGAAAAATACCTGCATATTCTTCCTGAATCGAAACATATTATCTGTCATGATTGTGAGCAGGGGCAATTGCTTGCGCTGATTGACGAATTTCTCGATCCTGCGCATGGCGAACGCAAAGGAGAGATGCCTCATGAAAGCTAAACCCCGCTCCCCTGAGACGTTTTTTTATCCGGGTGGAAAAATAGGCTTGCTTTTGCTTCATGGATTTACCGGCAGCACGGCTGAGATGCAGCCGATGGGCCGGTTTTTTCATAAGCTCGGGTTTACCGTTCATGCGCCGCTGCTTGCCGGGCACGGTACGACGCCGGAGGCGATGGCTCGAACGCGCTGGCCGGATTGGTGGCAGAGTGCCCTGAATGGATATGATCGCCTGATCGGGGAAGGCTGTGAACAGATTGTGGCGTCCGGGCTTTCCATGGGGGGGCTGCTTGCGCTGCGTCTTGCCTGTCATCGTTCTCCCGCCGCGCTCATTCTGCTGAATACACCTGTAGACGTGCGGGATAAACGAATCCGCTGGGCCAAATATGTGCATTATGCCCGTCCGTACATACCCCGTTCCGGCAAAAAAGAAGCGCACATTGAATCTGAGATGTTCCCGTATGAACGTACACCGGTCGCCTGCATCGCCAGTCTTTGGCAGTTTATCAATTTAACGAAAAAAGAGCTGGCGCAGGTCACGACTCCGGCGCTGATCGTTCAGTCCACCATTGACGAAACGGTGGCACCTTCCAGTGGAGATTATATTTATTCGCATATTGGTTCACACTATAAAGAAATGAAACAATACCATAAATCCGGACATATCATTACGCTGGATAAAGAACGGGAGCATGTTTTTCGCGATGCGGCTGATTTTCTGGAAAAGATTCTTGATAAAGTATAGAAAAGTCGTATAGATTTCAAGCAAAGGAGAGGGCGGATGTGGCAACAGAAGCAGATATTTTACGTTTTATGCGAGAGCAAGCGAGTCGTCCCATGACGGTAAAAGAACTCGAAGAAGCGTTCGAGATTGAGTCGGCCGCTGAATTTAAAGAATTTGTTAAGATTCTCAATCATTTGGAAAATACGGGACAGATTATCCGTACACGCACCAACCGCTACGGCGTGCCGGAGAAAATGAATTTGATCCGCGGACGCCTGCAGGCGCATGCCAAAGGTTTTGGATTTGTGCTGCCCGATGAAGAAGGAACACCGGATATTTATATTCATGCCAATGATATGAACGGGGCAATGAACCAGGATATCGTGCTGGCGCGCCTGAACCGGAATGCGCGCGGTCCGCGCCTGGAAGGCGAAATCGTACGGATTGTAGAACGTGCGAACCAGACAATTGTCGGAACATATCAGGATGAGAAGCATTACGGGTTCGTCATTACCGACGATAAGCGGATTACGAAGGACATCTTCATTCCGAAAGGTGAATCTATGGGAGCCGTCGACGGGCACAAAGTGGTCGTTGAAATTGTGCGCTATCCGGAGACAAGCCGGGGCAATCCTGAAGGAAAAGTTGTTGAAATTCTCGGACACAAGAATGACCCGGGTGTCGATATTTTGTCCATTATCCGCAAATACGGTCTCCCGGAGACTTTCCCGGAAGAAGTCATGCGTGAGGCGGAAGCTGTACCGGATACGATTAGCGAAGAAGAAATTCAAGGACGGCGAGATTTGCGCGATCGGGTTATGGTGACCATTGACGGCGCCGATGCCAAAGACCTTGATGATGCGGTATCGATTGAGACGCTGGAGAACGGAAATTACCGGCTGGGTGTTCATATCGCCGACGTAAGCTATTACGTCAAGGAAAACTCTGAACTGGATATGGAAGCCTTCCGCCGCGGTACGAGCGTGTATCTGGTGGATCGGGTGATTCCCATGCTGCCGCACCGCCTGTCGAACGGCATTTGCAGCTTGAATCCGAAGGTGGACCGTCTGACGCTTACGTGCGATATGGAAATTGACGATGAAGGCAATGTCGTTAACCATGAAATCTATGAAAGCGTAATTCGCACCAACGAGCGGATGACGTATTCTGATGTGTACAGAATTCTTGAAGAAGACGACAAAGAATTGAAAGAGCGCTACAGAGACCTGGTACCGCATTTTGAAGCGATGAAGGAGCTGGCGCTTCGCCTGCGTCGCTTCCGTATGGAGCGCGGCGCGATTGATTTCGACTTCGGCGAAGCCAAGATCCTGGTCGACGCGGAGGGCAATCCCACGGAAGTGCGGATGCGCGATCGGACCATTGCGGAACGGATTATCGAAGAATTCATGCTGAAAGCCAACGAAACGGTAGCGGAGCACTTCTACTGGATGAATGTGCCGTTCATCTACCGGATTCACGAAGATCCGGATGGTGATCGACTGCAGACATTTCTCGAATTCGTAACCAATTTCGGTTACTTTGTACGAGGCAAAGCAAATAACATTCATCCGCGTACACTGCAAGCGCTGCTTGAGCAAGCGAAAGATACACCGGAAGAGACGGTCATCTCCAAAGTGATGCTGCGTTCGATGAAGCAGGCGAAATACGATGCGGAAAACCACGGCCACTTCGGTCTGGCAGCCGAGTATTATACACATTTCACATCTCCGATTCGCCGCTATCCGGACCTGATTGTACATCGGATGATTCGCGAATCATTGAAGCCCGGTGGATTCACGCCGGCCCGGATTGAAGAGTGGTATGCCAAAATGCCGCATGTGGCCGAGCATTCATCGGAACGTGAGCGTAATGCGGTAGATGCAGAGCGGGAAACGGACGATTTGAAGAAAGCGGAATATATGCTGCAGCATATGGATGAAGAGTTCGATGGGATCGTCAGCAGCGTTGCTTCGTTCGGTATGTTTGTCGAGCTGCCGAACACGATTGAAGGCATGGTGCATATCAGTTACCTGACGGACGATTACTACGATTTCCACGAGAACCAGTATGCGCTCATTGGCCAGCGGACAGGCCGCATGTTCCGCATTGGAGACGAGGTGCGCGTCAAAGTCGTCAAGGTGGATGTGGATGAGCACACGATTGACTTTGAAGTAGTGGGATTGAAGCGCAGCAAAGCTCCGGGGCGCGGTGAAGGGCGCAAAGCCAAGGTCATTCCGGTGCAGAGGAGTGAGCGCAAGCCGCGCGGCAAAGGAAAGCCGGCCAAAGGCAAGGACAACCCGTTCTGGATGGAAGTTGTCGAAAAGAAGAAAAAGAAGAAAAACAGCGTACCGAAGTCGGTAAAGAAGAAAAAGAAGAAATAACGAAGAGAAAGCGTATGGCGAACACCTGCAACGGGCAGGCTGCCATGCGCTTTTTTCATGGTATAGGAAAGTATATTTCGCTTTACAGTGATAAAGCAAAATATACTTTCCCTCTATTGTAAGCGAGAAAAAACTCGCGAGGCGTGTGCCAAACGTTCCTTTTTCCTTGTGGAGCGTGTGACGCGGAGGGAGACAAAGACCGGCAACTGTCTCCCTCCCTGAACGACCCGGATGTTTTGTCGGTCCGACCGGAGCGACACAAAGCGGCTGTTTGGCTTCTTTGAGGAAAAAGGACGAGCGGCATCGCCCGCGAGTTTTTTTCAATTTCTTGCCACAAAGTGTGTGATCATGATCACATTCTGTTTTGATTATTATAACTATAATAAATGTATAAATAATGTTAAAGCTTTAACAGAAAATGAAACAGTGGGAGATAGATGACGATGTTAAGCACACAAACGAAAGAGATTATCAAATCAACGGTGCCTGTATTAGAAACATACGGTGAAGCAATTACCACGCACTTTTATCAACGGATGCTCTCACGCCATCCGGAACTGCTCAATATCTTTAACCATGTAAATCAAAAAAAGGGCCGACAGCAGAAAGCGCTGGCGAACGCCGTATATGCTGCCGCCCTGCATATCGATAACCTGGAGGAAATTTTGCCTGCCGTCAAACAAATCGCTCATAAACACCGGAGCCTGGGGATAAAGCCAGAACATTATCCGATTGTCGGCGAGAATCTGTTGCAGGCGATTAAAGAGGTATTGGGGGATGCGGCCACGGACGAAATTATGACGGCCTGGGGCGAAGCATATGGCATTATCGCCGATGTATTTATCAGCATAGAAGCGGAAATGTATGAAGAAGCGGAAAGACGGCCAGGCGGCTGGAAGGGATTCCGTGAGTTTATCGTAGATAGGAAAGTAAAAGAGAGCGAAGTCATTACTTCGTTTTATCTAAAACCCGCAGACAAAGGCTTAATTGCATCATTTAAGCCGGGTCAATATGTGAGTGTAAAAGTGAGTATTCCGGGAGAGAAGTATACGCATATCCGTCAGTACAGCCTGTCCGATTCACCGGGCAAAGACTATTACCGCATCAGTGTAAAACGCGAACCCGGAGACGAAAGCAAAGCGGAAGGCATTGTATCGAACTACCTTCATGCACGGGTAGGAGAAGGGGATACCCTGCTTCTGAGTGTGCCGGCGGGTGATTTCGTACTCGATACAGATAAGGAGATACCTGTCGTCCTCATTAGCGGCGGAGTCGGATTAACTCCGATGGTAAGCATGCTGAATACGCTTGCTGAGACGCAACCGGAAAGAGACATAACATTTATTCACGCGGCCATTAACGGACGTTATCACGCTATGGGTGAGCAGGTGGCCAGCCTGGCTGAACAACATGAAAATATCCGGGCATTTGTATGTTACGAGCGTCCGGACGAGGCAGATAAGGCGGCACGGCGATATGACAAAGAAGGTTTTATTGATCTGGAGTGGATTCAGTCCATTGTTTCATCGAAGGATGCAGACTTCTACTTCTGTGGTCCGGTGCCTTTCATGAAAGCTGTATACCGAATGCTTAAAGAATGGGGAGTCGAGCAGGAAAACATTCACTTCGAATTCTTCGGACCGGCAGGGAATCTTGAGGAATAAAGAGAGAAATAGTAAAAAATCCGGAGGAATAGCTCCGGATTTTCGCATTTTTCTGTGAAAATTGTGAGGAAAGAAGGAAAGGCAAGAGGAAAAAAGATCCAGGGAAGAAAAAGGCCTTCGCCTTTTTCCCCATTGAAATCCTCCTCTCGTTCTCTGCTCTCTTTTCCTTCGTACCATAAAGGTCAGCTGCCCTTCCCGTAATTTTTATGTCGGAGTTGCAGTTGAAAGGCCATGGTGGTTTTCTGAAGGGATAGCTTTTTAAAAACGCTCGTTTTGTGGTACTATGTATAGATACGAGAAAAAGTTGGCGGAGGAAGGCTAGACGATGAGCAGAGAAGGAATCAAGGTGCTGGCGCAAAATAAAAAAGCGCGTCACGATTACTTTATCGAGGAAACATATGAAGCAGGCATCGTCCTTACCGGAACGGAGATTAAATCGATCCGCAGAGGACGCGTCAACCTGAAAGACGGCTACGCAGGCATCCGCAACGGGGAGGCGTGGCTGTATAATGTCCATATCAGCGAATATGAACAGGGCAACCGGTACAATCATGATCCGGTGCGGGCTCGCAAACTGCTGCTGCATCGCGGCGAAATCAACAAGCTCCTTGGCCAGACGAAAGTACAGGGCTATTCCCTTGTGCCGCTGCGTCTGTATCTGAAGGGCGGATTCTGCAAAGTAGAGATTGGCCTGGCTAAGGGTAAGAAGAATTACGACAAACGTGAATCGATCAAGCAGCGTGACGCACAACGTGAAATGCAGCGCGCATTGCGGGATCGGAACAGGTAAAAAAAGGGAATGAATCCTGGCATACATGTTGCATAGTATATCAGGATATGCTATACTAGGGGTACAACTTGATACGAAACAAGTTATGCGTGCTCTGTTTCCCAGGAGCGACCCTTTAATCACGGGGGCGTTCTGGATTCGACGGGGATGGTTCGAGCATGAGTAGCGAGCCGGTGGGTTGCGATTCCGTAACAACGCAAGCGTAAATATAAACGCTAAAGAAGAAAACTACGCTTTAGCTGCCTAATCGCAGCTAACCCTTACCTCTCCATCGCCCATGTGGAGGGACTAAGGGCCAACTTTAGTGGGCTACGCCTAAGGCTTCCGTCTGTAGCCGAAGGAAGAGATGAATCAGACTAGCCTGTCAGGTAGTGGGTTACCTGGCAGCTTGGCAGGCGAATCAACCACAGGTAACTGCGCTCGGAGAAGCTTATGTGATCGGAGTCTTCGGACGTGGGTTCGATTCCCACCGCCTCCACCAAATACATAAAACGGTAATGGTGGAATATTTGTGATTTAAAGCATAACTTTACCGTTGTGGCAAGGATATGCTTTATATATTGTCTTAAATTAAGTTACCAAAAAATCCAATCATTATATCTCGATTTTTTATTCTTAATAAAAAGTGATATAAAGAACAGCTAGGTAAATTATAACCTAGCTGTTTTTTTATCGTTTTAGAAATTTGTAATACAAGAATGATTTCATCAATGGTGAGAGCCAACACCCTTAACCAGAATCCGGCTTTTTGATTCAATTACTACCTGGCCTCCTTTGTGAAAGAAGGTGTAGAGATGGCCCCTTGTTCCTCTGGGTTAAAGCCGATGTTACCAAAGTTTCGGAGTGCCAGATGATATCCCACATTACGAATGATATTCCACCATAGTCCGGTCTTTGATTTCCACATTCGCTCTATAATTGATGGAATCGAATAAAATTGACGGGCCGCCCATTCAGTGCCCATTAGTAACTCTTCTGGAGACATTAGAGCCGGCTGAAAGACCACATCTTTTTTTCCATTGTATTTAGACCAGTCCTTCGTCAGAATTCTCCCTTCTGCCTCCAGCCTGCGGAAAAGCGGTGTGTTCGGAAAAGGAATCAATACGCTGATAGTAGCCGAATCAAGGCCAATCTCACGGTAAAACTCCACCGTCGAACGGAAAATGGATCTGTCATCATGATCAAACCCGAAGACGGTCCCTGCCTGAATTGCAATTCCATAGTAGTGGAATCGCTCGATAATTTCCTTATACTTTTCCACTTGATTGTGGGCTTTATTGGCGGAGTTCAAGCTGTTCTGGGAGATCGTTTCCCATCCCAGGAAAAGCGCCTTACATCCACTCTTGGCAGCAAGTTCCATGAATTCGTCGTCAAATGCGACTTCCGATGTTGCCTGACTTGTCCACCATCTTTTGTAAGGAATAATGGCCTTGAACAGTTCCTTAGCATAGATCTTATTGGCACCAATATTATCATCCCAGAAGATAAGAGCTCTTCCTGGCATATACTTTAGCTCCTCTACAATATCAGCGATCGGTCGATATCGCATCTTCCTCTGATACATTTGTGGGATTGTACAATATTCACAGGCGAACGGGCAGCCACGTGTGGCTATTGTCACTCCTTTTCCATAGGTTCGCCCCTTGATTAAATCCCATCGAGGATGAGGCATGTTTTGTAGGTCAGGTATTTCACAGGATTTATAAATGGATTGCAAACAGCCGTTTTCAAAGTCAGCCAATAGCTTAGGCCAGACCAACTCGCCTTCTCCCACCACTACCGAATCCGCATGATCCTGGACTTCATCGGGCATTAGTGTCGCATGGGGACCGCCGATCACTACTTTAATCCCTCTTTTACGGTACTCGGCCGCGATCCAATACGCATGTGGAGCGGCCGCTGTATTTGCAGTTATTCCAACCAAATCTACCTTTTTATTGAAATCAACTTTCTGTACAATTTCATCAGTATGTGTAACCTCCCAATGAGGAGGTGTATAGGCTGCCAATAGTGGCATTGTAAGCTGAGGAAAGCGAATGAGCCGCCGATATCTAATAAATCTCGAAGCTTCCGATTCAGCGGTGATAAGTTCTACCTTGTATTTCTTCTTCACTTTGCGTCTCCTCTGTAATCAATCTGTTTTATTCCAATTATAACGAAATTCTGTAAAACTATGTAAGCTTTAAATTATATCAATTAGTTCAACATTTCTGCCCGTTCGGTAAGTAAAGCTCTTTTTTGTGCAGTAAAAGGCATTTTGTCACTTAACAACTAAAAATATAAGAATGGAGGAATAGTTAAAATTTTATATAAATTGAAAATTTGATATGAAAAGTAGCTCAAAATAATTGTTTAAAAGAGTTTAAACAAAAGATTCTCCAGGAACTTGAGCAGAGAAAATCCAAGATAATCGGATATAATGTATGCTTGAGCCGTATGTCTTGAAAGAGACTCGTGTAGTTCTGAGGGGAGAAAAGGGCCCGACTTACCCGACTAAACAAGCAGTTGATTATTGCCGCCTCTAGGCGGTTTTTTTTATGGCTTAATTCATATTGAGTTCATAAAGCTGATTTATAGTATCTCTAGAGTAAGTTAATTCGAAAATTTTTACAGGAGGAAAGAAGAATGAAAATCTGCTGCACAAAGATGAAAACAGGGAAAAAGGTATCAGCGTTTCTGCCGATGATTCTTACTGTTTTAGCTACCCAACACTGGTTGCATGGACTCCTTTTTATCATGCTGGGAGGAACCGCTAGCGAGTTAATGAGCATGAGTATGGATGATATGTTACCATTCCAGCGAGTTATGATTGTACTTACTCTTGTCACCGTACTATGGTCGGTGTACCAGTTATTTAAAGATGGATTTAAAAATAAAGGCATGATTGTGATGACATCCATTTCATCTTTGGTTGGGGTAGGTTATGTCATTATGACATTGGTTAAAACCGGATGGTGAGTTTGATTATTTCCAAACATATTTATATCTTACAGCGGTATAGTAACTGAAAGAATGCATAGTATTGAGGAGGAAAATAAAATGAAGAGATTATTCCTGCGCTTAGTTGTTTATGTATTGATTTTCGTAGTGTTTGTGGGAGGGGTTGGGTTCCTCGGACTTATTCGTTCACAGAAAAATTTTTACGGCGCAATTCGCCAGGAGCCAATCCCTTCTTTACAAGAAGTACAGAAACCTACCTATAATCCGAATAAACCTACGGTTGCTGTCCTGTTGGGGAACGAAACCACCGAGGCATCAGATTTTATGATTCCATACGAATTGTTGTCCAGGACGGGGGCATTCAATGTATATGCCGTTGCTTCAGACAATCAGGTGAGGTCATTAACAGGTGGTCTTGATTTGGTACCACACTACTCTTTTAAAGAAATGGATCAATTATTAGGAAAAAGTCCTGATATTATCGCCATTCCTTTTATGACCATGCGTGACGAAAAGAAGTATGAACCTATCCGGAAGTGGATACAACAACACTCCAACACTACTTTATTAAGCATTTGTGGGGGATCGGGAAACCTTGCAGCTACCGGTTTATTGAAAGGAAAGTCAGCGGCATCACATTGGCAATCGATGCCAGATTTGAAAAGACTATTTCCTGAAACGAACTGGCTAAGGGATCAGCGGTATTTTCGTGAAGGAAACGTGGTGTCCTCGGCGGGTGTTTCATCGGGAATCGATGCCGTTCTCTATGTGATTTCGCAAAAGCTAGGCGAACCCATGGCAGTAAAAATAGCAAAAGAAATGAACTATCCTTCTTACCACTTCGTTAAAAATCCGAAGATGGACCCATTTGATTTCGATATGCGCACCTATTATTTGAATAACGCCTTTCACTGGAGCAAGACAAAGGCAGGTGTGCTGCTGTATAACGGTGTGGAGGAAATGGCGCTGGCTTCCGTCTTTGATATCTATTCAGACACCGGAACGACAAAGGTTCTTTCCATTTCAAGTTCGGAACATCCTGTTGTGACGAAACACGGTCTGAACTTGATTTCAAGACACTTGATATCGAATGCCCCAAAACTGGATAAGATGATTGTTCCGGGAAGAGAAGCAAAATCGTTGGCTGCGGAGGAGATAAAAAAATGGAACGAAAACGGGAATACCAAGGAAGTTCAGTTCGTTCATAGTGATTCCCCAAATCGATTTATATTTGAAGTTCAGCTTGAAGATTTAGCCAAGCAGGAGGACCTTCTCACGGCTAAACATGCAGTGAAACGACTCGAATACCGTGCGAATGATATTCATCTTGAAGGCAAACCGTTTCCGCTTGAAACATACGGAAATATGCTTTTGACCGGTTTACTGGCATTACTGGTAGCTTTCTATATTGACAGACGATTCATTATGAAGAAGAGAACTTCCAAATTAGAAGATACCTCACTGAAAATTTCTTAAGCTTCGTTGAACAAATAATAACACACTAAAAAGCCACCACTTAATAATGGTGGCTTAAGGAGTTGTATCATATGCTTGATTGTGCAATTATGGGTAGAGGTTCAGCGGGGTTTCGTTAAGGTTATTACGTGAGAAGACTAACTTTTATGATGAATATGCAATCGAGGTCTACTACAATTCACTTAAAATAGAAGCGTTCCTCTTGTTATAAACGATATATTGTGTTATTGTTTAAAACAACAACTAAATATTGATTTTTATGGTGCGGTTGACAGATGTACTGTCAATCGCTTAAAAGGGAAGTTCGGTGTAAGTCCGACGCGGTCCCGCCACTGTAATGGGGAGTACGCTTCATGAACGCCACTGTGCTGCAAAAAGCGGCATGGGAAGGCAGAATGTGTGCAACGATCCGAAGCCAGGAGACCTGCCATAAAAAGTACACGAATAGAACCACGAGGAATGGGGAAGTGTAGACAGTGAATCTGGAACGGGACGGAGAAGAAGTGTAGTGCGTCCGCTGATTTCGACTGAATACGATGAAAGATGAAGCATCTTTTCCTGTGTGGAAAGGGTGCTTTTTTATGGTATAGGAAAGTATATTTCACTTTACAGTGATAAAGCAAAATATACTTTCCCTCCATTCGTAAGCGAGAAAAAACTCGCGAGGCGTGTGCCAAACGTTCCTTCTTCCTTGTGGAGCGTGTGACGCGGAGGGAGACAAAGACCGGCAACGCCCGCGAGTTTTTCTCACTTTTGTAAAGAAATGTAGGAGGGCAGATAAATGACTGTTGTTATAAAATCAGAAAATCGCAGTATGCGCTTTGACGAGGAGCGGCTTACACGCTATGCGGACCGGATTATGAATGAGTTTCCTCATCTCAGTCGGGACCGCTGGCTGGCCAGTGTAAAAGCAAAAATAAAAAAGGAAGAAATCAGGGCAGAAGAGATTACGAAGGCAATGTATATGTCGGCGGTCGAAATGATTTCCAAAGAAGAACCGGATTGGACATATGTTGCAGCTCGTTCCTACTTAACCAAATTGTATAAGGAAGCGGCACGTAATCGGGGGTATAAAGCGTATGCGGATCGTCCATATGGCTCTTTTTACCGCTTGATTCAACAACTAACCGCTCAGGACATCTATAAGCGGGACCTCCTGGATACATACAGCAAAGAAGACATCGAAGAGTTAGGCAGTATTATCGACTGCAATCTGGATAAAAAATTTACGTACATTGGACTGCTGACACTGGCAGAACGGTATCTGGCGACTGATTTTTCGGGCAGAATTTATGAGCTGCCGCAGGAGCGGTTCATGGTCATCGCCATGCAGCTCATGGTTTTGGAGCCGGCGGAGAAGCGGTTGGATCTGGTGAAGGAAGCATACTGGGCACTCGGCAACCAGTATATGACCGTGGCGACTCCGACGCTTTCGAATGCGGGAAAAGCGAGGGGGGGCCAATTGTCAAGCTGCTTTATTGATACGGTGGACGATTCGCTTCAGGGAATTTATGATTCCAATACAGACATTGCCCGTTTATCCAAAATGGGGGGTGGAATTGGCGCGTATCTTGGAAAAATCCGGGCTCGGGGCTCTTCTATTCGTGGTTATGAAAACAAATCAAGCGGTGTTATTCCATGGATTCGGCAGTTGAATAATACGGCTGTGAGTGTGGATCAGCTTGGCACAAGGAAGGGCAGTGTCGCCGTCTACCTGGATATATGGCATAAAGATATTCTCGCTTTTCTGGACTTAAAGCTGAATAACGGGGACGAGCGGTTGCGTGCACACGATGTTTTCCCGGGTGTCTGCATCCCTGACATTTTCATGGAGGCCGTAGAAAAGCGGGAAGAATTTCATTTGTTTGACCCGCATGAAGTGCGGCAAGTCATGGGCTATTCGCTGGAAGATTTTTATGACGAAGAAGTAGGGCGTGGCAGCTTCCGAACAAAATATGAGGAGTGTGTTGCCCATCCGACATTAAGCCGGATTACCGTACCAGCAATTGATATTATGAAGAGGATTCTCATTTCGCAGTTGGAGACAGGAACGCCGTTTATGTTCTACCGGGATACGGTGAACCGCGCCAATCCGAATAAGCATCAGGGTATGATTTATTCCAGTAATTTATGTACTGAAATCTTACAGAATATGTCGGCCACGATCGTAAAAGAAGAAACAATGGAAGACGGGGAGATTATCATTCGAAAGACGCCGGGTGATTTCGTCGTATGCAATCTATCAAGTATCAATCTGGGCCGAGCGGTGCCAGACGACGTGCTTGAGCGGCTTATCCCGATTCAAATCCGCATGCTGGACAATGTCATTGATATCAATCAAATCGAAGTGCTGCAAGCACAGCGGACAAACAAACGCTACCGTGCGATTGGACTCGGCACCTTTGGACTTCATCACCTGCTTGCACGTAAGGAAATCAAGTGGGAGAGCGAAGAAGCGATACAGTATAACGACCGGCTATACGAAAAAATAAACTACCTGGCAATCCGGGCTTCAATGGAATTAGCCAGAGAAAAAGGAGCGTATCCGCTGTTTGAGGGCAGCGAATGGGAAAACGGTAACTTCTTTACGCAAAGAAGTTACGATTCATCAGAGTGGAAGCAGCTTGCTGCCGATGTTGCAGAGAATGGTTTGCGTAACGGTTATTTGTTTGCGGTGGCGCCCACCGGCTCTACTTCGATTATCGCAGGCTCGACCCCTTCCATCGATCCTGTATACGAACTTATTTCATACGAAGAAAAGACAACATACAAAGTTGCCAATCCAGCACCGGATTTATCGCCGCAGACGATTTGGTACTACAAAACCGCCTTCCATATCGATTCGCACTGGTCTATCCGGCAGGCGGCAGCACGTCAGCGTCACATCGACCAGGGGCAAAGCTTCAACTTCTATGTACGTCCTGATATTCATGCAAAGGAATTTCTGAATTTGCATATGGAGGCATGGAAGAACGGACTGAAAACTACGTATTATGTGCGCAGCCGTGCGGTTGAGATGGACGAATGCGAAGCCTGCATGTAAATTGAACAACATCCTAAGAGAAGGGGATTGAATTCATGCTGAAAGTACAAGAGGTATTCAATACGGAAGCCCCCAACCGGGCGACAAAAATTATCGGAGGAGAGTGTTCTTCCGTCCTAAACTGGGATGATATCCGGCATCCGGAGATGTACAAGCTGTATAAAGTGCTTATCGCCAATCACTGGATTCCGTCGGAAATTCCGATGAACAAAGATAAGCAGCAATTTAAAGAATTAACGTCTGTCGAGCAGGAGGCGTATAAGAAAATCATTGGCCTGCTTGCCGTACTCGACAGCATGCAGACAAATTTCGTAACCGATGTAGGACAGTATTTCACCGACTCCTCACTGGTCGCGATTGCCGCTATCATTAATCAGCAAGAAGTTATTCATAATCAATCATATTCATATGTGCTTTCCAGTATTGTGGATTATCATACACAAAAAGAGGTATTTGAGTATTGGAAGCATGATGAAGTGCTGCGGCGGCGCAATTTGTTTATCGCGGGCGTTTACCAGCGTTTCCGTGATGAGAAGAATCCACAAACATTTTTTGAAGCAATTGTAGCAGATATGATTCTTGAAGGGGTGTTCTTCTACAGTGGTTTCGCTTTCTTCTACAACCTGGCCCGTAACCAGAAAATGCTGGGTACCAGCCAGATGATTAGTTATATCCAACGGGATGAGGCGCAGCATGCATATTTCTTCGGGGAAGTGTGCAAGCTGTTGCTTACTGATTTTCCGGAACTGAACACGGAAGCGAACAGACGGTATGTGTATGATACGATTGGCAAAGCGGTAGAGCTGGAAATCGAGTGGGCACATTACGTGCTGCAAGGAATAGAAGGCATCGATGTAGAGGAGTTTGCCGATTATATTAAATTCATTGCCAACAAACGCCTGCAAACAATGGGTTTTGCCAAAATGTATGAGGGCGTCGATAACTGCATGCCGTGGATTCGTCCGTTTTCGGATGAGGCCCTGAATCAGACGAAAACCGATTTCTTTGAAGGCAAGTCCCGGACGTACGCTAAAGTTACGACAGCCAATGGCTTTGATGAATTGTAAAAATGAGGAAAAAGGCGAAGGCCTTTTTCTTCCGTAGATCTCATTTCCTCTTTCTCTCCTTCTTTTCTCACGATTTTCACAGAAAAGGGACTTCCTTCTCGTTTAGGTATCAGGTAATTTATCCGTAGAATCATTGAGCCTAAAATAATGGGAGCAAGCCTTGGCATCAGTGCTCTGTCCGCATTGATTAGTATGTACATCGGCTTCCAGTTGTTAGGAGTATTGGGGATGATTCTTGGACCTGCTCTTATCATTATTTTTGAAGCGCTGCGCAAGGCCGGGTTCCTGAAGCTTAAAATTGATTTTTAAACTCTGAAATAATTCCTGCTGAATAAAAATGAAACCTGAAAGAGACTGCTGCGTAGAAAATGGTGGAGCCAAAGTATAGCGTTGTACTGCGCAATAAAAAAATGAAACCGAAGTAAAGTCTTTCCGTATAAAAGAAGTAGGTGTTAAGTATAACGTTTTACTGTATAGTTTCATACGGTGATTCATACATACAAGGAGGGGCAGACCAATGGGAAGTTGTACCGCATAAGTGAAATCGCGGAGCGAGCAGGTGTGTCAAAGCGGACGGTGGATTATTATACGCAGCTGGAACTGCTAAAACCGACGCGAACGGATTCCGGGTATCGGTATTACACGGAGGAGTCGCTTGAACGTCTGCGGTTGATTGAACTATACAAAAAAGAGAGATTGTCCTTGTATGAAATCAAACAAAGGCTTTCGGTGTTCGATGAGCTGCAGGTTCCCCTGCAGGATGTATCCAGGAGGATTGATGCGGCAGAAGAAAAAATACAGGAAGCAAAAGAAATTCTGTTGGAATTACAGCCAGTTTTGACTACGCTAAATGAGCAGCAATGTAACGTATTGCTTCGAAAGTTATCGGTTCAGGGCGTATCATTGTCCCACCTGATTACCCTGCTGCTGAGTTAACGATATATTTTATGTAAGAGAGAAGGAGATTGAGAGCATGTTTAAGAAAATGATGGCCAAAATCGGAATTGGTTCCGCAAAGGTAGACCTTATCTTAAAACAAAACGAGTATACGCTTGGAGATAAGGTGGAAGGAGAAGTGATTCTCCAGGGTGGAAGTGTGGCACAAGAGCTAAACAAAATTGATGTGGATTTTGTTCTTCATCTTCGTACAAAACAAAAAGAATACAGGCAAGTGGTTTCGACCATTTCGATTCCAATCATGAAGACGCTTCGTGCTGGCGAAAGACAAACCATTCCGTTCACATACGATTTGCCAAAAGATTTACTCGTATCCAGTCATATGGTAGCTTATTATTTTGCCACGAACCTGGACATTGCCGCAGGCGTAGACAGTAAAGACAATGACTACATCCGTGTGAATCCACCGGCTCGTTTCATGAACATTTTACGGGCTTTTGAAGAGCTGGGCTTGCGAGAGAAACATGATTCCCGTGCATTTGACGGATATACACAGGAGTTTGAATTCTTCCCAACGTCCTTCCTGCGCGACCGGGTAAAAGAAGTCGAGTTTGTTGCGGCCATTGAGGAGCATCAAATTCGTCTTTTGTTAGAGCTTGATTTGTATTCTTTCGGCCGGGAGGTTGAAATTAAGCAGGAAATCGTTCTGTCTAACGAGCTGCTCTCTGATGTTTCCCGTCTTGCGGATTATCTCCGTGATGTGATGGCAGAGATGGCAGGAAATCCGGAAGCCTATTTATATCACCGTCATTCGATGCCGTATGGACATGGGAACCATCGACATGGCGGTTTTGCCGGAGCAATCGGGGGCCTTGCTGCAGGCCTGTTAGGCGGGATGGTAATTTCTGAAATTATGAATGAAATCATGGAAGACGAGGGCGTGGAAGAAGCACTCGGGGGAGCCGAGGAGATGATTGGTGAAGAGGAAGGCGAAGAAGACGGTGGATTCTTTGATGATTTCTTTGGCGGTGATGATGAGTAAGCTGTGTTTGTTTGATCAGGGGTAAGAGAAGAATAATAAACACTGCTTTTTGTTTGGTAGGAAGTCAGCCGTTTTATAATTCAATGCAAATGGGAGGGATACACCTGGAAAGCAGGAAATCAAGGGAGTATCTGCTGCAAGAACTACAAAAAGTCGCAGAGTGGGAACAGGAGCAAAAAGATTTATGGTTTTGGGAGAAAATAGGCCGACTTCCTTTTGTTCTTTTGGATAAAGTGACGCCAAAATTTCTGCATGATAAAATCGGGCAGGCGATTGATGAGGTGGGAAGCTATATTCAATCCGGTGGCCAGTATTTAATTCATGAGAAACATGTTCTGGATAAATTTGCAAGTTTTCCGGATGTTTCTACCACTTTGCCTCCGTCATCAGTGTCCGATGTCGGATGTCTGCCGCTGCATATCATGGATACGGTAGCGGAGGACCTGTCTAAGTCACGCACTCAGTTTGCAATGGTTCAAGGAGCGACGACAGGCATCGGCGGCATCTTTACCTTAGCCCTCGACATCCCGGCTTTGTTGGGATTGTCCCTCAAGATATTGCAGGAAATCGCCATCTCCTACGGGTATGATCCGAATGACAAAGAAGAGCGCATTTTCATTATCAAGTGCATGCAATTCGTCTCTTCGGATATTGTCGGGAAGAAAGCCATTATTGAGGAACTCAGCGCATTTCATGGTCCGCAACGGGAACGCCAGACGATGGCACAGCTGCAAGGATGGAAAGAAGTTGCAATGACGCATTTGGATAACTTTGGCTGGAAAAAGCTTTTTCAATTGATCCCGATTGTAGGGATTTTATTCGGTGCGTATATCAATAAAAGCACCATTGAAGAAATGGCGGAAGTCGGTCGAATGTTGTATCGGAAACGCCGTATTTTAGAAAAGCTGGAAGAGCAGGCTTCCTAAAATTAGTCTATAAGAAAGGGAGAAGATATGTTTAAACGGATTGGGTTGTTTTTGCTGGTAAATATGCTGGTGATTGTTACGATTGGGATAGTGACCAGCCTGTTAGGTGTTCAAAGCTACATTACATCCCAGGGTATTAACTTTGGTGCATTGCTTGTCTTTAGTGGCGTGGTAGGCTTCTCAGGTGCTTTGATTTCTCTGGCGCTGTCCAGAGTCATGGCAAAGTGGATGATGGGGGTTCAGGTCATCGATCCGAACGGGCCATTACACCCAACAGAAAAAGCTTTACTTGATGAGGTCTACAGTCTGGCACGTAAAGCTGGGATGAAAACAATGCCAGAGGTAGGGATTTATCATTCACCGGAGGTTAACGCGTTTGCGACCGGCCCATCGAAAAAACGTTCACTGGTAGCCGTATCCAGCGGATTGCTGGAGCGGATGGATGATGATGCGGTATCTGGTGTCCTGGCGCATGAAGTGGCTCATATTGCCAACGGAGATATGGTCACCATGACGCTCCTGCAGGGTGTCATCAACACATTCGTTGTGTTCCTGTCCCGTATATGTGCGTACATTGCTTCTCGATTTGTACGGGAAGATGTGGCACCAGTCGTTCACTTTGTCGCGGTGATTGTGTTCGATATTCTGTTCTCGATCCTTGGGAGCCTTGTCGTTATGGCGTTCTCACGTTACCGCGAATACCGTGCGGATGAAGGTGGCGCCCGTTTAGCAGGAAAGGATAAAATGATTCATGCGTTGCAGTCATTAAAGCAGACAGTACAGATGGTAGATACAGAACAGCAATCGGTTGCCGCACTTAAAATTAACGGCAAAAAAGGCGGATTCCTCGGACTATTTGCCAGCCATCCGGATTTAGATGATCGTATTGCGCGCCTGCAATCCGGAAAGTAATCGCAGAGAGAAAACAAAAGACCCGAAATGCATCTGGGAACGGTGTGATTTCGGGTCTTTCTTTATGAAGAAAAGGAATTTGTTTATCGTAGAATTCAAATCGAAAAAATACTTGTCTAAACAAGTGTTTTATTATAATATGGGATACGAAAGATAGTAAGGGAGAACATTAATGAATCACGAGAAATATCGTTTAGACGATTCTCTTGGATATAAACTATTCCATGCTTCTCGATTAATTTCAAACAGATTAAATCAAAATTTTAAAGATCACTGCTTTCCTGTAACCTATGAGCAATGGCAGATTATGAGCCGGCTTTATGAGAAAGACGGTCAAACCCAAAATAATTTAGCATTACTAACCGAAAAAGACCAGCCCAGTGTTTCACGCTTAATAGACAATATGATAAAACGTGGTCTGGTAAAACGGATCTTTCACACGACAGACAGGCGTGTTAACCTCATATACTTGACAGAGGAAAGCAAGAAAATGCAAACACAACTTGAAGAATTAGCCAAAAAAACAATTGCGGACGCTTCCTTCGAAATCGATCCGGAAGACATGGCAATTTGTTTAAGGGTTCTTGATAAAATAAGGGAGAATCTGAAGTGATTCCCTCTTTTTTTAAAGAATACTTGTTTAAACAAGTATTCTTTAAAAAAAGAGGTGTTAGGTATTTTCAGGTCTTACAGGATAATAACTGATCTAATTCAGATGGAGAGTCAATGTTCCATATATTTTTTTCCCTACCTAATGATAAAAATAATCATTTTCATTTTGTGGATTGATTTTAACTGAATACAGAAAAACACCATGGCGTCTCAGCCGCAACCCCGACATGAAAATCGTGGTAGAACGGTAAAGTTTTTTTGCTTTTTATTGATAATGATTATCTTTATCTTAAAATAAAGTTCTTGTGGTTCTATCAATTAAAAACCCTTTGTCAAAGAAAGAGTAAGGAAGAGTTATGAAGAGAAGATACCTATTTATCGCGCTAATTGTTTTATCATTCATTTCCTTATTTATTGGTGTAAAGGATATAACGGTTTTAGATATTTTCAATTTGAGTGAAGAGAAGGCCCAAATTTTGTTTGCAAGCAGGATTCCCCGTTTAGTTAGCATTATTATTGCCGGAATTAGCATGAGTATATGTGGTCTAATTATGCAGCAGCTAACCAGAAATAAATTTGTATCACCGACGACTGCTGGAACGATGGATTCCGCTCGGTTAGGAATTTTAGTTTCCTTAATGATATTTACTGCGGCCAGTCCTCTGCTGAAGATGGTTATAGCTTTCATATTTGCATTGCTTGGAACGTTTATATTTATGAGAATCCTGGAAAAAGTGAGGTATAAAGATGCTATTTTTATACCGCTTGTAGGATTGATGTTCGGGAATATTATAAATTCAATAACGACATTTTTTGCTTACAAGTATGATCTCATCCAGAATATGTCCTCATGGTTACAGGGGGATTTTTCCATGATAATTAAAGGGCAATATGAGCTTATATATATAAGCATTCCACTTGTAATTATAGCTTATATGTTTGCGAATAAGTTTACAATTGCAGGAATGGGTGAAGAGTTTTCCATTAATCTAGGACTTAATTATAAACGTGTTGTAAATCTCGGTTTAACGATTGTAGCCCTCGTCTCTTCTGTAGTTATACTTACAGTTGGTATGATACCGTTCTTAGGTCTTATCATCCCTAATATTGTTGCTATTTACCAGGGGGATCATCTAAAAAAAACACTATCTCATACAGCTTTATTAGGAGCGGTATTCGTATTGTGCTGTGACATACTGGGTCGTATCATTATCTATCCGTATGAGATTCCCATTGGTCTTACAGTTGGGGTGATAGGAAGTGGTATTTTTGCTTACTTGTTAATGGGGAGAAGGGCATATGAATCATAGAGTGAAGATAATTTTCCTTGCTATTTTTACAGTACTGCTGATTGCTATATTCATATTTACAAAAGTTGGTAATAATTGGGATTATATTCTTCCGAGCAGGGGAATGAAGATCCTTGCCATTATATTAACCGGTGGTGCCATTGCTTTTTCAACAATAGTATTTCAGACAATTACCAATAACAGGATATTGACTCCCGGCATTATAGGCTTAGACTCACTTTATATGCTGGTACAGACCTTCCTTATTTTTGTATTTGGCTCTGGCAACCTAACGATAATTAATAAGAACATAAATTTTATTCTATCCGTAGGTTTAATGGTGTTATTTACAGGAGTGTTATATAAAGTTCTTTTTAAAAGGGAAGGACAAAACATTTACTTCTTGCTGTTGATGGGATTAATATTCGGGACATTATTTCAAAGCTTATCAACTTTTATGCAGGTGCTCATTGATCCGAATGAGTTTCAGGTTGTCCAGGATAAGATGTTCGCGAGTTTCAATAATATCAACACCGATCTCCTGATGATAGCAAGTATATCGGTGTTAGCAATCACCTTATATTTTTTAAGGTTTGCTAAGTACTTGGATGTGTTATCACTAGGAAGAGAACAGGCCATAAATTTAGGAATAGATTATGACCATGTTGTAAAAAGGCTCTTAATAATCATAGCGATACTTATTTCGATAGCGACAGCTTTAGTTGGGCCTATCACATTCTTAGGACTGCTTGTAGCTAATGTTGCTTATGAGTTTTTAAAAACATATAAACATAAATATTTAATCGTAGGTTCTATTTTCATAAGCATTATAGCTTTACTTGGAGGACAATTGATTGTCGAAAGAGTCTTCACATTCTCCACAACTTTAAGCGTTATTATAAATTTTATCGGCGGTGTTTATTTTATATACCTTCTGTTAAGGGAGAATAAATCATGGTAGAAGTAAAAAAGGTTTCGAAACTATATGGAAACAAAAATGTCGTAGATAATGTCTCTGTAAAAATAGACAAAGGAAAGATCACATCCTTTATTGGTCCGAACGGGGCCGGGAAAAGTACTTTATTGTCCATGGTAAGCCGTCTTATTACAAAGGACAACGGAGAAATTTTTATTGATGATAAGGAAATTGGTCAGTATAAAAGTACTGATCTTGCCAAGAAGATATCGATATTAAAGCAATCAAACCATATAAACATCCGGTTAACAATTAGAGAATTGGTTAGCTTTGGGCGCTTCCCTTATTCTCAAGGAAACCTTTCTAAAGAGGACTGGAAACATGTCGATGAAGCAATTAAATATATGGAACTAGAAGATATACAGCATAAATTCCTTGATCAATTAAGTGGAGGCCAAAGACAAAGAGCCTATATAGCAATGGTTATGGCTCAAAGTACAGAATATATTCTCCTGGATGAGCCACTAAATAATTTAGATATGAAGCATTCGGTTCAGATAATGAAAGTCTTAAGAAGGCTGGTTAATGAGCTGGGGAAAACGGTAATCATTGTTATACACGACATTAATTTTGCATCTTGTTATTCAGATTATATCGTTGCCCTTAAAGATGGAAAAGTTGTGAAAGAAGGCAGCACCGATGAGATTATTCAAGAATCAGTATTAAAGGAAATTTATGACATGGATATTAAGATAGAGGACATAAATCAAAATAAAATTTGTGTTTATTTCTCTTAAATACGCCAGTTTAATTAAAAATTTTATATAAAACAAAAAATCCAGAGGTGATAAGAATGAAAAAGAAGTTAGCAATGATGTTCCTGGTTGTAATATTAGCCATTGTTACGGCAGCATGCAACCCGACAGGTTCCAAGGAAAGTTCGGGAGCACCGGCGGAAGTAAAAGAAAGTGAAGAAATAACCGTTAAGCACAAACTGGGGGAAACCAAGGTAAAGAAAAATCCTCAAAAAGTAGTTGTGTTTGATTTTGGGGTATTGGATTCATTAGATAAGATGGGGGTAGAGGTAGCAGGAGTACCACAGGCTACCATTCCTTCCTACCTTTCAAAGTACAAGGATGCTAAGTATGTAAATACAGGAAGTTTAAAAGAGCCGGACTTTGAAAAAATCAATGAAGTTCAACCTGACTTGATTATTATTTCTGACAGACAGGCAGAATTATATAAAAAGTTTGCAGAAATTGCTCCCACTATCCATATGACAATTGATTACAAAAATTACATGACTTCATTTAAAGAAAATATGAAAACATTAGGAAACATCTTCGGAAAAGAGTCCTTTGTAGAGGAGGAGCTCGAAAAAGTTGACCAAACGATTGAAAAGCTTCATGACAAAGCGGCGGCAAGCGGAAAAAATGCATTAATCATTTTAGCTAATGATGGTAAAGTGAGTGCCTATGGCCCGGGTTCTCGATTTGGTATTATTCATGATGTTTTTGGTGTAACTCCTGTTGATAAGAATATTGAGGTATCGACTCATGGGCAAAGTATTTCTTTCGAATATATCGTTGAAAAGAATCCTGATTATCTCTTTGTCATTGACAGAGGAGCAGTTGTAGGTGGCCAATCATCTGCAAAGCAGGTGGTGGAAAATGACTTAGTAAAGAATACAAAAGCATTTAAAGATGGCAATATTGTGTATCTAGATCCTAACTTCTGGTACCTCTCAGGCGGTGGATTGGTTTCTGTTTCTGAAATGGTTAAAGAAATAGAACAGGGCGTTAAATAGAACTATACTTTTATCAATAAAAGTTTTAAAAAGCCGGGGATTCCTTAGTGTGGGAAACCGGCTTTTCTGCTCTCAAAATTTCTTTAACGAGAATTTATATCGAATGTTATTAATCTGATCGTTTGAATAATTTTGTTTACTTATGATACAATAAATGTAGGGATGTAAAGAATTCAAGAAAGGTGAATTTTATATGGAGGTATCCAGAATTAGTTCTAAAGGGCAAGTGACTATTCCTAAAGCTATACGCAATCGATTACATTTAGATGACGGGGATCACGTTGCTTTCATAGTGGAAAATGGGAAGGTATTTATCACAAAGGCAAGTGTAGTTGCTTTGCAAGATAACGAAGAATCTATTTCAGAAGATAAACAATGAATGTATACGAACAATATCGATTTTTAAAATGTAAGGAGAATAACAAATCATAAGCCAAGGAGGTTTATTTCATGCTAAATATTAAGGAATCAGAATTACCGGGTATTGGGAGAAAATTTGATATTGAAACAAAAGGCAAAGAAAAGCTTGTTATCGTTATCCATGACGACGGAAGAAGAGAGATATATCACTTTGACAAAGACGATCACGAGGAATCGCTATCGAATATTACATTAAATGACGCTGAATCCCGGCAGATCGCTGCTATTCTTGGTGGTATGATCTATAAGCCGAAAGCGCTTGAAACCATTGAAATTGCCTTTGATGATTTGGTTATTGAATGGTTTAAAGTTGAAGAAAATGCTAAAGCTGTCAATAAGTCTATCGGAGATCTAGATATAAGAAAAATATACAGCGTAAACATAATTGCAATTATTAAAAAGAACCATAAAAAATTGCTTAATCCAGGTCCGGAGGCTGTTATTGAAGAAGGTGATACCTTAGTTATTTCTGGTGAAAGAAAGCCATTGAAAAAACTAATCGCAGAATTATTACAGAAGGGAGAAACATCATAAACGATGACCAATCATTTAGTGTTCGAGGTCGGGACTGCACTTATATTGGTGGCCATTGCAGCTTTACTTGCCGGAAAGCTAAAATTCTCAGTCATTCCTTTTTTTTATCCTGCTTGGGATGATGGTTGGACCACATGCTCCAACCATTGGAATCATCAATCTCCAATTTATTGAAAGTTACGAGATTATTGAGTTTTTAGGTCGAATTGGAGTCCTCTTTTTGT
The DNA here is from genome assembly GCF_007991215.1 of Aneurinibacillus danicus. Classification (GTDB taxonomy): domain Bacteria; phylum Bacillota; class Bacilli; order Aneurinibacillales; family Aneurinibacillaceae; genus Aneurinibacillus; species Aneurinibacillus danicus. The sequence goes on along the minus strand of NZ_BJXX01000016.1, from coordinate 30,636 downwards.
TGTTCTATTTAGGACTGGAGTTCTCTGTTGGTAAATTAATCAGATCAGGACGGTCCATTGTAGTAGGTGGAAGCATCTATGTGACCATGAATTTTATTTTAGGTCTCCTATTTGGGTTTATTTCTGGAATGCCATGGATGGAGACATTAATTATTGCGGGACTACTCAGTGTTTCTTCCAGTGCCATTGTAGCTAAAGTGCTTGTTGACTTAAAAAGAACGGCAAATCCCGAAACAGAGTTGATTCTAGGTATCATTCTGTTCGATGATATATTTCTGGCGCTATTTTTAACTGTCATGTCAGGTCTTTTGCTGGGTGGGTCTACTTCTGTGATAGGTACGATAGGCTCTGTTCTTATTTCTATCGGATATATGCTCCTATTTCTCGTTATTGCACGAAAAGGTGCTCCTCTTTTGAACAAATGGTTAGACATACGCTCGAATGAAACTTTCATTCTCGTGATATTTGCTTCTTTATTTTTGGTCGCTGGATTTTCCGAGACCATCCATGTAGCTGAAGCGATTGGTGCTTTGTTATTAGGGTTAGTCTTTTCTGAAACGGAGCAACGGGACCGTATTGAACATCTGGTTGTTCCCTTTAGGGATTTCTTTGGTGCAATATTTTTCTTCAGCTTTGGATTAAGTATCGATCCTTTTTCACTAGCCGGGGCGATTTGGTTAGCATTAGGTGCTGTATTGCTCACCATTATCGGTAATTTTGTCGCTGGTATGATCTCAGGAAGAAAAGCCGGGTTGTCCTATAAAGCTTCTGCTAATATAGGTTTAACCATCGTTTCTAGAGGCGAATTTTCAATCATTGTGGCCAATTTGGGGCTCGCAGGAGGATTAATGCCTATCTTAAAGCCTTTCACTGCGCTTTATGTGCTTATCCTGGCCATAATTGGACCACTAATGACAAAAGAATCAAAACGTATATATCAAATGTTAAATAAAATTTTCAAATGGGAAAAAGAAAAGCCTAACAGTGGAAAAAAAATGAAGGAATGAGTAGACGAATAGTATTTCTATGTTCCTTTCTTTAATATATGCGGTGTACAAAAAAATCAATCAGTTTTTTCTGATTGATTTTTTTGTATTGTATTCTTCTATTTTGGACTGCTGCTGGTAAAGATCGTGCTTTCATGTAAACCTACTATTGCCTATTTCTTCATGGAGGTAAGGCTCTAAAGGCGTACATATGAAAGTAGCCGAAGGGTCCAGTTCAAAAACTAAATTTTGAATTTTTTTCTCAAGTCTTCCCGGTATGACCATATAAATTTCATCCGGTTTACATTCCGGAAAATCGGGGGACAGATACTGACACTCAGTTCCAAATGTCGATTTCATAGCATGCTTTATTCCTTTAACGTGTTCGGTTTTGATCCAAACAACTTTTTGTAAATAAAATTTACTTATCGTGTATTCAGCGGACTTCATGGTTATTACGTAGCCAAATATCGAATAGACAGCCTGATCCCAACCAAATATAAAACCGGCGATAGTCAAAATAAACAAATTGAACAGCGTAACAATTTCGGAAATCGAAAGAAAAACCCGTTTCTTTATCAAGATAGCTGCCTGCTGAACACCATCTGTAAATCCTGAGTGGCGGAATATGAGACCGATTCCGCTACCCAATATAAGGCTACCAAAAAACGCAGCAAGAGGCGGGTCTTCAATCAATGGAGGAAAAGGATGGAGAAGGATAGTTACCGCAGATAAGAGAAACAAACCCAGCACAGCTAATAAAGCTCTGGATCGATTTATTCTCTTGCCATGATTAAAAGCAAATGGAAGATTTATGAAAAATAAAAACACCCCCATCTGCATCTCTGTTATATGAGATAAGATACCTGAGATCCCGTTTACTCCACCTGTTATTATTCGGTTTGGAGTAAGAAACATTTCTAATCCAAAAGCAGCTAGAAATGCTCCGAGTCCAATAAAAAATACCCGTTTCCATATTGTTCGTTTGTTTTTTGGTTCCTTATAATAAAAGTGCTTTAATGGAGTGTCGTTGTTTTCCATTTCTTTTCCTCCCCTACACATCCCAATGACTTCAACCAACAACAGCGCAAAAGCATTAAATTTGATTGCCTACTGTTTTCTTTATATAAAAAATTCTTCCTGACGTTTAGTTATACTATACCGGATAAGGGGAATTTACTCAAAATCTATTTCGAGGCTTACATGAATCAAACAGCGAGAAAACGGAGGGGTCGGGTATTACAATGAAACCTTATTGTTTTTTTGTCCGTATAGTAAGAATAAACATCAGTGTAACGTGCTGCTGTACAAAACGATGTTAGCTTTGTTTGTCTGCCATAAAATAAGACAAAAATAGTAAGGTGTAAATCAATACTTAATTTTTTGGAGGTGACCCTTCGGGGAGTAGATGGAAAGTATTATTAACCTAAGTTTGGTCGCAGTTTTAATTATCGCCACGGCGTTTTTCGTTGCCGCCGAGTTTGCGGTGATTAAGGTGCGGCCGACCCGGATTAACCAACTGGCGATGGAAGGAAACAAGTCAGCCATTGCCGTACAGCGTATTATCGACAATTTGGACGGCTATTTATCGGCCTGCCAGCTTGGCATTACCATTACTGCGCTAGGACTCGGCTGGCTGGGGGAGCCGACCGTTCACCATCTGCTGCATCCGCTGTTCCTCAACTACAATGTGCCGGAACAACTCGCCAATACGCTTTCATTTATTCTTGCGTTCTCATTCATTACGTTTTTGCACGTTGTGCTTGGCGAGCTTGCCCCAAAATCGCTGGCCATTCAAAAAGCGGAGGAACTCAGTCTCCGGTTAGCCCGTCCGCTTATCGCTTTCTATAAAATTATGTATCCGTTCATTTGGGCACTGAACGGCTCCGCGGGTCTGTTTATCCGTCTGTTTGGGATGAAGCCGGCCAGTGAGCATGAGCATGCGCACTCGGAGGAAGAGCTTCGCCTCATTCTGGCGCAGAGTCTGGAAAGCGGGGAGATTAACCCGGCGGAATTTACGTACATGAACAACATCTTTAAGTTTGATGAGCGGGTGGCGCGGGAAATTATGGTGCCGCGTACCGAGATGGCATGTTTGTATGCCGAGAATAGCCTGCAGGAGCATCTCCAGACGATTCGTCAGGAAGGGTTTACCCGTTATCCAATCGTCCAGGAAGATAAGGATCATGTTCTTGGGATTATCCATACAAAAGAGCTGTTCATGAAGTATCTCGAAAACCCGAACTTGGAAGTTACAACAATGATGCGTCCGGTCCTGTTTGTGAATGAAGCCACACCACTGGAAACGCTTTTGAAGAAAATGCAGAAACAGCGGAGTTCTCTGGCGATTCTTATTGACGAGTACGGCGGTACATCGGGACTGGTGACTATGGAAGACATTCTGGAGGAAATCGTGGGTGAAATCCGGGATGAATTCGATGTGAATGAGCGCCCCCCAATAGAAACGGTTGGCGAAAACCACTATATTGTAGACAATAAAGTGCTGTTGACAGAAGTGGAAGAGTTAACGGGGGTGTCTGCCGACCCGGAATTTGACACTGTTGGCGGTTGGGTTGCCACTCAGGTTCCAAGCATCGAAGAAGGCCAGAAAGTCGAAGTGGAAAATTGGGAGTTCACCGTCCGTGAAACGGATGGATTGCAAATCAAGCGGGTTGAAATTAAAAAGATCGCAAAATCAAGTTCGCCAGAAAGATAAGATGAGAAAAACTCGCGGGCGTTGCCGCTCGTGCTTATTCCACTAGGAGGCAAAACGGAAAAAGCAGCGGCCGACACACGCCCCGCAGGTTTTTCTTATGATTATGCTCATTTCACTATTACTTTTTCTACATACGGTTTTGCCGTTTTACCGATCCTCATGACAATACCGGCTGCCAGGAAGCAGAAAATCCCTGCCAGGATAAACGTAAAGAAGTAGCTGTTAAATAAATAATGGAGGAATCCTCCGCCATAAGCGGCAAAGGCGGCGCCAATCTGATGGGAAGCCATAATCCATCCGAACATGATGCCGGCGTTTTCCTTGCCGAAAATATCCGTAGTTAGACGAACGGTCGGCGGCACAGTGGCTACCCAGTCCAAACCGTAAAAGACGATGAAGAACCATAAGCTCAAATGGGCGGAGTCCAAAGCAGAGGGCAGAAACAGCAGGGACAGCCCTCGTAATCCGTAATACCAGAAAAGCAGCCAGCGATTGTTAAAGCGGTCGGAAAGCCAGCCGGAGACGGTCGTTCCGATAATATCGAATATACCGATAAGGGCAAGCATACTGGCGGCTTTCACTTCCGGGATACCGTGCTCGATGCAGGCGGGAATAAAGTGCGTACCGATGAGCCCGTTGGTGGAGAAGCCGCATACGAAGAAGCTACCCGCCAGAAGCCAGAAATCCCGTGAGCGAATCGCTGTCCGCAAGCCGTCTACAGCGCTGGCAAAAGGATTGCTTTGATTTTGCGGAATCTCTGTGATGTCCTCCGTTCCCCCATATGGGGCCAGTCCTTTATCCGATGGGTAATTGCGCATAAAGAAAGCGATAATAACAAACATGATGACCGATACAATAGAAATCATCCAGGTGGCTGTCCGCCAGCCTTCGGAAGTGACCAGTTGGGCCAGAATAGGCAAAAAGATAAGCTGACCCGTAGCCCCGCTCGCGGTCAGTATGCCTACGACCAACCCGCGCCGCTTCACAAACCAGCGGGTAGCCACCATAGCGCTAAGCACGACCGTACATCCGCTGCCGATGCCTACGATGACACCCCAGAGAAGATATAACTGCCAGGCAGACTTCATCTGCGTAGTCAGAAAAGTGCCTGCAGCAAGCAGTAATAAAGCGAAAGAGGTGACTTGACGGATGCCAAACCGGTTCATAAAGGCGGCGGCGAACGGACCGAACAATCCGTATAACAGCAAGTTAATGGCTAATGCGAGCGAAACGACTGTACGCTCCCATCCGAATTCCTGTTCAAGCGGAACCATCAAAACCCCGGGCGTAGAGCGGATTCCGGCGCCGACCAGCAGGGCGAAGAAGGCGATGGCTACGATAATCCATCCGTAATGTAAGCTTTTTGTTTGCATAATGTTCTGTTATCTCCTTTAAATAAGTGCTATGTATACTATACAATCGATAACCACCTTTTTAAACTGAAAATTATGAAAATGCTCATCGGATTTTATGATAATTGCCATGTGAGTAAGCGAAAAGAAACAATTATTATAAAATGAGGATATAGATTCATAATTAATACAAGGAAACAAGGACAGAAATGGTGGTATGCGAGAATGAAACAAAGAATCGGATGGATGATAGTGGTTTTGCTTGGCGTATGGCTGCTGGCTGCCTGTGCCGCGGCACCGCCCGATAACGGGCAGGAAGTGAAAGCGGTGGTAGAGATAAAGGGAAAGAAGTTGCAGAAGGCGACCGTCACAAGGGTGGTGGACGGTGATACGATTGTAGCGAAAGTAAGAGGCAAAGACTACAAAGTTCGCCTTATTCTTGTTGACACACCGGAATCGAAGGCGCCGAACCGTCCGAAGGGATATCTCGGTGAAGAAGCGAAAGAATATACGACACAGCGCTTGGAAGGCAAAGAAATCTGGTTGGAGAAGGACGTACAGCCCAATGATCGTTACGGGCGCTGGCTGCGTTATGTATATGTGGATGTGAATGACGGCAAAGGCGAGTTCTTTAATGGAACACTGGTACGCAGCGGATTGGCCCGGCTGGCGACATTCCCGCCCAATGTAAAATACGTTGATGCGATTCGCGAATGGCAGACGGAAGCGCGTGAAGCCGGGCGCGGGGTGTGGAAAAACATGAAAGAAGCATTTCCGGATCGGGAGATCGAAAAGTAGCACGTGCTTGCTTTAAAATCTAAAAAACCTTGAATTCTAAACCCTTTTTAGAATTCAAGGTTTTTTTATTTTAAATTCTTTATACAAATTTTGATTTGAAAGTCTCAATACATGTATGGCAGTCATATTATTAAGTACTATAGAGAATTGTTTAAGGGGGTAAGCAGTAAAGGGGGTAAAAAAATGCGAAAAAGAAAGAGGAAAGCGAATAGAAGTACGTTAATTCCTTGGAAGCCGAAAAATGCTGACAAAAAAAGAACAGAGTCAATGATGAGTCCTGCTTATTCCGGGGCTATACGGTTAACAAGCGGGTTATCCCAAAAGCAAGGTTTTGGTACGGATGTTAACAGAGGAAGAAACCATCCAAAGGAGGACAATATGAGCGTTTTTAAGATTAAAAGGTTCAATAAGGATTCCGGAAATTCCATTGAACAATTTATGGTGAACGGTTATTATTTCGAGCTAACAACTAACGTGGTAGAGCTTAGCGTGAAGGAAGCGAATGCTCATTTTACATCAAGAATTGATGATCCGAAGGAGTTTCTGAAAAATGTTCTTATCTCATCCGTTATTGATGATCGGGAACGTTTCTTCTTAATCGGGGAGGCAGCAGAAAACCATCAGTTAGGTAACAAGCATATCGCTAAACTACATAATAAAGTCGAGTCAGAAATTCCTTACATCTGTTTCTTAGCCGGTGTTGCCTACTATCATGTTCTTCATGCAGAAAGTCCGGATCAGAGTAACGTTGAGATTGATTATTTCTCAACCATGCTTCCGATTTGGCTGTTGAAAAAAGCAGATAAATTTTCAGATATGCAGGAGCAGATGGCTGCACGCTTCCGTGGTGAACATAACGTGACGATCTTTACTCCAGGAGCTGAGCGTACTTTATCAATTAAAGTAGCTACATCGAAATGCCGGATCGAGGGTGCCGATGCCAGGTGGGCAATTAAGAAAAACTTCAGGCTGGAAAACAATGATCTGGCAAATCAGTTTAATGATTTTGATACCCTTATGCACGACATCGGGGCAGGAACCTGTGATTTGGCATTTCTTCCCGCTGGATTGAAGGCACCGAAAAACAGGGATGCGCTGCAGTCTCTTACAGACATTTCTTATCTGAAGCATATCGAGAAGTTAAGAACCGAAAAGCTGCTGGAGTTTTTCCCGGATGTTCGTTCTTTAGAGAAATTCATTTATGAGAACATCGATAAATCTGAAATGAGGTTACTAGATGGAAAGAGCGGGAAAACTACTGACCTTACAAAGGTGATTCATGAATCTCTGCGTAACTACGCGGAAATATACAATGCAAAAATAGAGAATACATTCCCGTTACCACAAGGGAAGATGTATAAAAATGTGTATCTCGGCGGTAATGGAGCGGTGCTACAAAAATTTATTGAAGAAGTAATAGCAGAAAAATATGGAGAAGAAATTCAGCAGCAGTATCACATCTTTCTGCCCGATGCACGTAAACTCAATCTGTATGCATTGGAAATCCTTAGCCTAAATGAGACTGCTACAGCTACAGCGCAATAGGATGATATTTTATGAAGTCTAAAAGACGACCCGTAATTAATAAAAGGCGATCCGTAATTAGTAAAAGACAATCTGTCATTAATGAAAGACGATCTGTAATCAGTATTCGTACAAAGTTCATGAGCAGTGAAGTATATCGAATCCTAAATAATAAATCAAAAAACATAAATGAGCTTCCGGCTTATATAAATCGCTTAGTAGAGGAAGATTTATATAGAGAACGTCGAAACTGCCGGGAAGATGAACTCTTGGCCCTGATTCGGGAAATGCGCAAAGAACTTGAGGCGTTGCGAAGAGAAATCATGCTTCGTCCAACGATGCCTGCTGGTTATCAAGAAATAATGGCGGTAGAAGAAAAGGCGGTTAGGGAAGAAGATTTTACTGAAGGTCAACTGGTGTATGAAGAAGAAGTAACCGGAAAGATTGAAGAAGAGATTGATTTCGATTTATAGACCGTCCCTGTGGCGGTCTTTTTAGTAGTGTAGGAAAGGATATGTTGCTTTACAGTGATAAAAAAGCCTTGCGTGTATGAGATTGCGTGACGGAGGTGGACCTTCGGGAAGCGGATGGACGGGGTCATAAGTATGTTGTGTGTCACTGTGCTTCTTGCCGCCGCCGTCTGGTTGGCGGTCCGCCTGCTTCCTCGGAAGTCGGCGGTCGGGCATGCCCACCCGGAGGAAGAGCTTCGCCTGCTTCTGGCGCAAATCCTGGATAGCGGAGAAATTAACCCCACGAAATATGCATACGTAAATAATATTTTTAAATTCAGCGAGCGGGTGGCGCGCGAGATTATGGTGCCGCGGACGGAGATGGTCTGCCTGTATGCGGGAGAGAGCATGGATGCGAATTTAAAAACGATTCGTGCTGAAGGATTTACCCGGTATCCGGTTGCGGGCGAGGACAAAGACCATATTCTCGGCGTGGTTCATACGAAGGAACTGTTTATCAAGTACCTTGGGAATGCGAACCTCTCGCTTATGGATATCATACGTCCGGCGCTGTTCGTCAATGAAGCCACACCGCTTGAGAAGCTGCTGGAAACTATGCGGGAGAAGCGGACATCCATCGCTGTCTTGATTGACGAATACGGAGGAACCGCAGGCATGGTTACCATGGAAGACATTCTGGAAGAAATCGTAGGCGAAATTCGTGACGAGTTCGATACACATGAACGTTCGCCGGTCGAGACGCTCGGCCCGAGCCATTATATGCTGGATAACAAAGTGCTGTTGTCTGAAGTGGCAGAGCTGACCGGAATTGAACCGGAAGACGGATTCGATACGATAGGGGGCTGGGTGGCAGCCCGTATCGCCGGTATCCGGGAAGGGATGTATATTGATTGCGCGCAATGGCGATTTACGATTAAGAAAACGGAAGGAATGCAGATTAAGTGGCTTGAAGCAAAGCGGATTGAAAGAGTTGTGGAAGAAAAGAACGGGATATAACTCAAGCAGATAAATAAGAGTAAGACCTGAAGGTGTCTGGCGAAGGCTGTCCCTTCAGGTCTTTTTGCGTTTGGGAAAAGATAGAGGGGACATATCGGAAAAATGGGTAATTTTCCCTGTTTTTGGCATCGACTATATTATCAGAGTATTTATATTAATTCGTGCATAATACCCACGGATCGAGCAAAAAGAATCATAAATGAGAATAGCTCTCAAGTATTGTTGACAATGATAATCTTTATCAATTAATCTGATGTTACAAGTGTTATTGAAAATAATTTCCAATTAGAAAGGAAGTTTTGTATGCCAATAAAACAGGTTTCGAAAAACCAGGAGCTTCTTGAACAGCAGGAAAGACGGGAATCCAACGCACGGTCGTATCCGAGAAGAATTCCGATTGCAATCGATAGAGCAGAAGGTGTATTCGTCCATGATGTCGACGGCAAGCGGTATTACGATTGCCTTGCAGGCGCGGGTACATTGGCGCTTGGCCATAACCATCCAGTTGCTATTCAGGCCATAGAGCAGGTGATTCGGGACAAGCGCCCTTTACATACGCTGGATTTAACGACACCGGTGAAAGAGGAGTTTATAAACGAGGTGTTTTCCAGTCTTCCGGAGGAATTCGCGAAGCGGGCAAAGATCCAGTTTTGCGGCCCGACAGGCGGGGATGCGATCGAAGCTGCAATTAAGCTGGTAAAAACCGCGACAGGAAAGCGCAGCATTCTTTCGTTCCAGGGCGGTTATCACGGCTCAACGCAAGGGACCATGTCGCTGAGCGGAACGCTCGGCCCGAAGGAGAAAGTGCAGGGGCTGGTCCCGGACGTTCATTTTCTCCCCTATCCGTATGCGTATCGTTGCCCGTTTGGCGTCGGCGGAGAAGAAAGTCACCGCATTAGCAGCCGCTACATTGAAAATCTGCTTGATGATCCGGAAAGCGGCGTGCTTCCTCCGGCGGGAATGATTTTTGAAGTAGTCCAGGGCGAAGGAGGCTCAATTCCCGCACCGATCGAATGGATTCGCGAGATGCGGAGAATTACCAAGGAGCGGGGCATCCCGCTTATTATCGACGAAGTGCAGACGGGTATCGGACGTACCGGCAAACTGTTCGCTTTTGAACATGCTGACATTATCCCGGATGTCATCGTTCTCTCCAAAGCCATCGGCGGCAGTCTTCCGCTGTCTGTCGTTATCTACGATAAAGACCTGGATCAATGGTCTCCGGGCGCCCATATCGGTACATTCCGGGGAAATCAAATGGCTATGGCGGCGGGAGCGGCCACATTGAAATTCATTAAAGAAAACGATTTGGCATCCCATGCCGGACGGATGGGTGAAAAGTTGATGGATTCTCTGAAAGAGCTGCAAGAGGATATCCATGAAATCGGAGACGTAAGAGGCCGGGGGCTGATGGTCGGAGTCGAAATCGTAAATCCGCTGTATCAGCCGGCGCCAAACGGCAGCTATCCCGCCAATCCCGAACTGGCAAGCAAAATTCAGCGGGAGTGCTTTAACCGCGGACTCATCCTGGAAGTTGGCGGGCGGCACAGCAGTGTCGTAAGATTCCTTCCTCCGTTGATTATCACGGAAGAGCAGATGAACGAAGTCATCGCAATTTTCAAGGCAGCTGTCCGGGCGGCCGTCCAAAAGGGGTGAGATGCTTATGAAACAAGACATGCCAGTAAAGTCCGAAATCTATCAAGAAAGTCTGTCTTATGTTCCTTCACTTTTCCTCCATTCGGGGAAAGAGGGATTGCAGGCTTACAGGCAGGCGGTTGATCTTGTCAAAGAAACGCTGTCGAAATTCTATGCGGCCTATCCAAAACCATATAGGGGAAAGGCGCCTAAAGAGGTAGGAGTTGACGTTAAAAGTTTGTGGCCTATTTCAGAGGCGGGAGAGAGCTTGCAGGACGTACTGCAAGAGATTTATACAAGCCTTCTCTCCAATGCCATCCATGTAACGCATACGAAAAGCATTGCACATCTGCATTGTCCTCCACTGATTCCCGCTTTGGCTGCGGAGATGATGATCAGCGCATTGAACCAATCCATGGATTCCTGGGATCAAAGCGCGGCCGCTACGTACCTGGAAGAAGAAATGATCCGGTGGCTTTGCGGCGCATTCGGATATCAGGAAGGGGCGGACGGTACGTTTACAAGCGGGGGGACACAGTCCAATTACATGGGACTGCTTCTTGCCCGGGATGCTTTCTGCTGGAAACACTGGGGATGGAACGTCCAAAAGGACGGACTGCCTCCAGAAGCCCGCCGCCTGCGTATCCTTTGCTCGGAAGATGCACATTTTACGGTGAAAACATCCGCTTCGCAGCTCGGCCTGGGTGAGAATTCGGTTGTGCTCATCAAAACGGACCATCGGCGCCGGCTGTGCGTGAAAGACCTGCATCAAAAGCTTGCACAATTACGGCAGGAACAGCTTTTTCCGTTCGCCCTTGTGGCCACCTGCGGTACTACCGATTTCGGAAGCATCGATCCGCTGCGGGAGATGGCGAAGCTCGCAAAGGAAAACGGCATATGGCTCCATGTGGATGCGGCTTATGGCGGAGCTTTGCTGTTAAGCCGGGATTTCTCCGGAAAGCTGCAGGGAATTGAGCTGGCGGATTCCATTACGGTAGACTTCCATAAACTTTTTTACCAGCCTATCAGTTGCGGAGCTTTCCTGGTAAAAGACGGTACAAGTTTTCGTTTTATCCATCATCATGCCAATTACCTGAATCCCGTTGAGGATGAAGAAGAAGGAGTGCCGCACCTTGTCAATAAATCGGTTCAAACGACAAGGCGGTTTGATGCATTGAAGCTTTTTGTTTCGTTAAGAGTCATCGGAACAGAACGATTTGGCGAAATGATTGATTATACGTTCCGTCTTGCGCAAGCGGCCGCGGACCGAATTTCCGAAATGGATAAGCTGACCGTCCTGAATAAACAGCCGGAGCTTAATGCGGTAGTGTTTCGCTACCAGCCCGCTTTTTGCCAGGACAAAGAGATGGTAAATAAGGCAAACAGGCTGATTTGCCGGATGCTTCTTCAAAGAGGAAGTGCGGTAATCGCCAGAACGAGCATCGACGGAACGGCCTATCTTAAATTTACGTTGCTGAACCCGAGAACGACCATCGAAGACATCGAGAGCATCCTTGAGGAAGTTCAAAAGCTTGGCGACATGTACATAAGGGGGGGAATTCATTGAATCACATGAAAGATATCGCGGAAAGAGCCACGATCCAAAGCTTCTTGAATTGCTATTTGCGTGAAACAGAAAATTATACGGAGCGTTCGCCCGGACTGTTCGGTAATAAGTTGTTTGCAAATCATGTGCATGTACCGGAAACGGTTCTGGTCAGCTCGCTGTCTTCCCAGCAAATAGAGATCATCATTCCTGTCCGCTATTGGTCGGCGACAGGCAGACATTTATTTTCGTTTCCGATTTATTATCGAACGAAAGAATCGTCGGACCCGCAGCCAGCCGATTACGTTACGCTGGTCTCGCTTATCACGAAGGAGCTTTTGCTTGAACAGGGCCGTACGGATGCAGAAGACGAGTTTATGCTGCGCGTCATATTAAGTTGCAGGAATATACGGCGCTATGCGGAAAGCAGAGTGAAGGATGCGCTTGCGCTTGCCGAACCTGATTTTTCGTTCATTGAGGCGGAGCAATCGCTTCTCTTCGGCCATTTGCTGCATCCAACCCCAAAAAGCAAGCAGGGGATTTCAGAGGAAGAAGAACGGATTTTTTCTCCGGAGTTGAAGGGGAAATTCCAGCTTCACTATTTCAAGGCGCACCCGTCCATCGTCCTGCAGGATTCGAGTACGGGAACTTCGGCGGCTGACATGATACGAGAAGAAATGAGAAGCGATCCGGCCATGGAGGAGAGGTTTATAGAAGCGTATTGCCGGAGTGACGGGTTTATTCTGCTGCCCGCCCACCCTCTTCAGGCCAGCGCCCTGGTGGAGAAACCGGAAGTACAGGCGCTTATGGACAGAGGGCTACTGGAGTATCTGGGACCAAAGGGAAGGCTGTTTACCGCGACTTCTTCCGTCCGCACGGTGTACAGCAGGCAAGCCCGGTATATGTATAAATTCTCCGTCCCTATTAAAATTACGAATTCCTTAAGGGTGAACAAGCAGAAAGAATTGGACAGGGGAGTGGAAATATCCCGGCTTCTGCAGACGGAAATCGGAGAGCGGCTTAGCCAAAACCACAGGCATTTTCACATTATCAAAGATCCGGCCTACCTAAGCATCAAGCTACAAGGAGAAGAATCGGGGTTCGAAGTAGTTATGAGGGAAAATCCTTTCTATCAGGACGACCGAAATGCAAGCCTGATTGCCGGTTTATGCCAGGATCATGCGTACGGCGAAACATCCCGGCTGGGCTCCATTGTCAGAGAGATTGCCGCGAAAGAAGAGCGGACAGTGGAGGAAGTGAGTGTCGATTGGTTTGAGAGGTATCTTTCTATTTCCCTCGATCCGCTCATCTGGCTGTACGAAGAGTACGGAATTGCTCTGGAAGCGCACCAGCAGAATTCCATCGTAAAGCTGAAAGACGGATACCCGGAACGGTTCTACTATCGTGACAATCAAGGCTATTACTATTGCGAATCGAAAGCGGAGCGGCTTGCAGAGCTAATACCGGGATTGAGTCAAAAAAGCAGTACGATTTGCGCGGACCATGTGGCGGAAGAGCGGCTGCGTTATTACTTCTTCTTTAATCATTTATTTGGCCTGATCAACGGTTTTGGAACCGCAGGACTTGTTCGGGAGGAGAAGCTGCTTCAAATCTTAAGAGATAGATTGGACTTCCATTATAGACAAACGGGCGAAACAAGCAGCCTGCTGCATAGCCTGCTTTATGCGCCCGGGTTGCCGTGCAAAGCCAATCTGCTGACCCGATTCCACGATATGGATGAACTGGTCGGATCGCTGGAAGCACAGTCGGTATACACGATGATCAAAAATCCTTTGCTTCAGAAGGTGGGAGTGGCCCGTGAATAGCAGCTATACGCAATTCGATCAAGACATAAACAAGACGATCTCCTTCGTCAAAGTAGAGTACGAACGAGACCTGCACTTGCTCCACAGATGGATGCAGGAAGAGCATGTGATTCCATTCTGGAAGCTAAATATTTCTCTGGAAAAATACAAGCGGCATTTGGAGAAATTTTTAAACGATCAGCATCAGACGCTTTATTTAGGTTGCATTGAAGAAATCCCGATGAGTTATTGGGAAGCCTACTGGGTCAAGGGGGATATTATCGAAGATTACTATCCGTATGATTTGTTCGATCAGGGCATCCATTTGCTCATCGGAGAGAAAGAATTTCTCGGAAAAGGCTACGCCCTCCCGCTGCTGCGGGCGATGGTTCGCTTTCAGTTCTTAACTGCCCGGACGAAAAAGATTGTAGCGGAACCGGACATCCGAAACAAGAAGATGATACACATATTCGAAACATGTGGTTTTGAGCCGGTTAAGCCGATAGAGCTTCCCGATAAGACCGGATTGTTGATGTTTTGCCATAGAGAGAATTTTGAGAGGAAGTGGAAGCATGTCTTTGATACGCAAAGAGCCTGAAAGTGTGTTTGACATCATCGGCATTGGCATCGGTCCTTTTAATTTGGGACTGGCGGCCCTGCTTGATAGCGTTCCTGAGCTTGATGCCGTATTTTTTGAGAAAAAGCAGGAATTCGACTGGCATCCGGGCATGCTGATTGAGGGAACGACCCTGCAGGTTCCCTTTCTGGCCGATCTCGTCAGTATGGCGGATGTGAAAAGCAGATTCAGCTTTCTTAACTATCTGCAGGAGCATAAGCGGCTCTATCATTTTTATTTCCTGGAGAATTTCAAGATTCCGCGAAAAGAATACAATCATTATTGCCGTTGGACAGCCGATCAATTGGAAGAGTGCCGCTTTGGCAAGGAAGTAATCGACGTAGCTCTTTTTGAATTGAACGGGGAATTCTTATATGAAGTTCATGTGAGAGATACAGGAACAGAAGCCGTAGAGCGCTATTTCAGCAAGCATCTTGTTATCGGGACCGGGACGCAGCCGTTCGTGCCGGAACATTTGCGAAGCAAACTCGGCAATACGGTCTTCCATTCTTCGCAGTATCTGGAGAAGAAACATTATTGTTTGGGGGCAAAGTCCGTTACCGTGATCGGTTCGGGACAGAGCGCGGCCGAGGTGTTCTACGATTTGGTGAAAGAGCAGAGCAAATTTGGTTTCAAACTCAGCTGGTTCACCCGATCAAAAGGCTTTTTCCCGATGGAATACTCGAAGCTGGGGCTGGAGTATTTCTCGCCTGATTATATTCATTTCTTCTATAACCTGCCGCAGGATAAGAAAGATGAGATATTGCCCGAACAGGATTTGCTCTATAAAGGCATTAGCGCGAAAACGATTGCTGATATTTACGATTTGCTCTATGAACGTTCTGTCGCCGAAGAAATGCCCGATGTCCAGCTTCAATCCATGACGGAAGTGCTGGATATAGAGGAAAGGAAGGGTGCGTGGTCCTTGCGCTGCCTGCAATGGATAAAAGAGGAAGAGTTTGAGCACAGCTCAGATGTCGTGATTCTCGGTACCGGATACAGACCGGGCATACCGGGTTTTCTCTCAGGCATAAAGAATCTTATTTGCTGGGATGATAGGGGAAGGTATCAGGTGACGCGCGATTACCGGCTTAAGACGCATATCAACACGCCGAATGAAATTTTCGTTCAGAACGGCGAGCTGCATACGCACGGTGTCGGCGCGCCGGATCTCGGATTGGGAGCCTACCGCAACTCTGTCATTATCAATTATCTTGCAGGAAGAGAAGTATATCCGGTCCATGAAAAGAATGTTTTCCAAACGTTTGGATTAGGGAAGAAATGCGTGACGATAAGCGTGTAGTCTCGGTTGTATTGTTCACCTGCGTGTTCCTGTTTGTCTATACGGAAGTTCTGCTGTCTCCGTTTTATCCGCAGTTCTTTCAAAAAGTGTTTGGCGTGGAGGATTACGGTTTTACCGGGTGGTATATATTCGCCTGCCGATTAACCGTGGTTCTCGCTTCCCCCGTCTGGGGCTTTCTTTCAAAAAAAATAGACAGTAAGCGACTGTTGATTGCCGGACAGGCAGGGACCGCCATTTCATGCGCTTTAATGGCTATATCGGAAAACGAACAGCAATTCCTTGTGTTTTCTATTATGCTATTGATATTCAAAAGCAGCTACTTGCTGCTGTATACGATTATGATTCAGGCAGCCGGAAGCGAAAAGAAACAGGTGACGGGAACGTATCATGCGGTACTTCAGTCAGCGATTATCGCCTCGACGATAACCAGCGGCTGGGTCATCAACCTTGCAGCCCCTTTACAAATCTTCTGGTGGATTGCTCTGCTAGACCTGCTGCAAGGGATTGTTTGCTTCATAGTTTTCAAGAAAAGCTTTAGGAATAAAACTACGTTTGAATCTGTAGTGGATAAATCGGAAGAAAACGATGTACAGGGGACAGAGAAGAATGAGGTCAACATAATGTTTTTCGTGAAAATGGCCCTGCTTATTTTCACCCTGCACTTTTCGGTCAATGTTATCCGCCCGTTTTTCACTATTTTTACGGAGGGGACCTTTCATACTTCTTTCGTCAGCAGCAGCATCTTATTCTTGATTCCGAGCCTAATGGCCGTACTGGCGCTCCCTGTCATAAAGCGGTGCAGTCTGGAAAAACTCCCGTCTTTTTATAAGATATCGGGCTGGCTATTATTCCTCAGTTTGATCGTGCAGGGCATTAGCCCGGGTCTCGGATGGCTTATTTTTTCCCGGTGTCTGTTCGGCTTCTGTCTGGCCATCTGCCAGGCAATCCTGGATATTTATTTGTTTCAGCGGAGCCAAAATGCTCATTATCATTACAGCATTCTATCGTCTTTCCAAAACCTCGGGCTGCTATTAGCGCCTTTAAGCGCTCTGGCGCTGGTGGAGGATTATTCGTTAGCTTCGCCGTTTATCGCTGCCGCCTTCATTTTTGCGCTTCATCTTATCATTGTTGGTGCAGCAACGTATAGAAACAAAGCAATGAACGGAACCAAAACGGCGGAATAGAGGGAAGGCGGCGAATTTTATAAAGGTACAGAAATTGAAGGAGGGCAACGATGCTATTTATCAATGAAGTAGAAAAAGTGTTGGATGAGAGAACATGGATAGAAGTGAATCGAAAACTTCTCGCAAAAATGTTTTCGGAATATATGTACGAGGACATGCTTCATCCAGAGATGATCGATCAGGAGGGCGAAATCGATCGATACGAACTGTCGATTTCAGAACAGAAAAAGTATCGCTTTTCCGCGGCGGAACGCTTATTTGATAGTTTTGACGTGAAGCATGATTCGATTGAAGTTTTTGCGGACGGAGAGTGGAAGGAGGCTGCGAGCGCGATTGAGTTCCTGCTGGACATTCAGAAGATGATAGGCATGTCACCGGAGACGGCGGGGCATTTGATTAAGGAATTGAACCATACACTGCTTGCTGATGCCCATATCCTGTCCAAGGAGTCCAGAACATCCGATGAGTTGGTCGATGTCGACTACGCCATCCTGGAGGGGGAGATGACCGGCCATCCGTGGATTACATACAATAAAGGGAGGATCGGATTCGGCTACGACGATTACCTGAACTTCGCCCCTGAAAATCAGAAGGAAATCCGGCTGTCCTGGATTGCCGTCCATAAAGACCGGGCAACATTCCAATCCGTTGAAGGGTTGAATTTCGAAGCGTTGATGGAACATGAGCTGGATGGAAGTACGAAGGCCCGATTTGAAAATGTCATGCAGGAGAAAGGATACAAGCGTGAAGATTATTATTTCATGCCGATTCACGAATGGCAGTGGAAAAACGTCATTATTCAAAACTATGCAGAAGACTTAGCTTTAGGTCACATCGTTCCCCTGGGAGATGGACCGGATATGTATCTTCCGCAGCAGTCCATCCGGACATTCGTAAACACGACGGATAAATCAAAGCATCATGTAAAGCTTCCGATGAGTATTCTCAACACGCTCGTATATAGAGGATTACCGACTGAGCGTACACTGATTGCGCCGAAGATTACGGAATATATCAAAGGCATTCAAGAAAACGATCCGTTCTTAAAAGAGGAATGCCGGGTCATTCTTCCGGGGGAGGTTGCAAGCATCAACTGCAGCCATATTTATTACGAAAACCTGGAGCATGCGCCGTATCAATACCTTGAGATGCTGGGGACGATCTGGCGGGAGAGCATTTATACGTATCTGGAGGACGGTGAGCATCCGATTACGCTTGCCGCGCTGTTGCACACGGACAAAAACGGCAAACCGTTCGTGCAAAGTCTCATCGAACGTTCCGGCTTGTCGGCGGAGGAGTGGACGAAGCGATTATTCCAGGTAATAATGCCGCCGTTGCTGCATTATTTATATCAATACGGCACCGTATTCTCGCCGCACGGGCAGAATACAATTCTTGTCTTGAAGGATTATATGCCGCATCGCCTGGCTATCAAAGATTTTGTAGATGATGTGAACATCAGCGACCAGCCTTTGCCTGAGCTTAAAGCGCTAACGAAAGAGCTAAAGGCTGTGCTGCGCAGCGAGCCGCCGGAAGGTTTGACGCAATTTATTTTTACGGGCCTGTTCATTTGTCACCTGAGGTACTTGTCCAATCTTCTGGTCAACAACGGTTTGCTGGAAGAACGGACATTCTGGAGCCGACTGGTCGATGCGATTCAAGCTTACCAGCAGCGGTTCCCTCATCTGCAGGAGCGTTTTGAAATGTTTGACCTGTTTAAGCCCGAGTTGACGAAATTGTGCCTGAACCGCAATCGTATGGTCGATTACGGATACAAAGATGACGATGACCGCCCGCACGCTTCCGAATTCGGCAAAGTGAAAAATGCGCTATATTTTCTTTTAAAAGAAAAGACGGCGAGCACTCAATAACGTTAACGATTGCATAGGTGCGGATCATTCGAGAAATCGCCGGCGAGTTTGAGGCGTCGGCAGCATGCATTGCTCTTTCTTGCCGAACCAGCGGTAGCGGTTGCTGGCGATCCAGTCGTATACCGTATCCCGGAGCGGCCGAGGAATAAGAATAAACAGGTAAAAAAGCGGCCATGGCCAATGAAGTTTTCGCGCGATTCGAAGCGCTGCCGACGACTTTGTGTACGCTTTTCCTCTGTCGATCAGTACCATCGTATCCAATCTGTCTGCGGAAAGACCGTGCTGGCCCAGCAAACGCTGTCCTGTATCCGACTGCAGGGAAGCGAAACGGATCGTTTCTTTCGGGTCCCGCGGAATAATGAAAAGGACGGCCTGATTGCACAGGTTACAGACGCCGTCAAAGAGAAGAATAGTATGCTGAATATCGGTTTGCCTGGAGTTATGCATGGGTAAAGCCTCCCTTCTCCACTTTCAATACTACCTCTTTTTAAAAAAATCCACCATGGCTGATTAGCCACAAGCTTTGTCATGAAAATGGAGGGAAGGGAGGCTGTCTTTTTGTGGTAAGAAGGAAAAGAGAGAAGAGAATGAGAGGGTGATTTCAATGTGGAAAAAGGCAAAGGCCTTTCCCTCCATTCGTAAGCGAGAAAAACTCGCGAGGCGTGTGCCAAACGTTCCTTTTTCCTTGTGGAGCGTGTGATGCGGAGCGACACAAAGCGGCTGTTTGGCTTCTTTGAGGAAAAAGGACGAGCGGCAACGCCCGCGAGTTTTTCTCATTTTCCCTCTATTCGATAATTTGCAGGATGTCTTCCACCGGTTTGCGCGGCAGCCGTGCCGGTACTTCGGCAGGATGGCCGAGCGCAATAACCATGTTGATTTGCTTTTCCGCCGGGATTTGCAGATATTCCCGCATCCGATGCTGAGCGAGCAGGACCGGTCCGGTCATGGCGCATGTCGCGAGTCCCTTTGCATGGGCGGCCAGCATTAGATTCTGGATTGCGAGGCAACTGCTTTTAATGCCTTCTTCGTCCCAGAACGACGGCTCGCTGATCATAATCGGATCGAAGATTTTTTCGCGGAACTTCGACGTATACGGCGTGGCCAGGCAGACGATGAGCGCCGGTGCACCGGTAAATGCGGTCGCATACGGACCGAAGGAACGCGCCAGCAGGCGGGCTTCCTTCTCAAGCCCGCGTTTTTTTGCCTCATCGGCGATTTTGTGCAGCTCTTCCCATGTCATGTCGGAGATTTCTTTAATCTTTTCTGTATTCAAAATCGCGATGAATTCCCATGTCTGCGAGTTTGTATCGCTGGGCGCATAGCGCGCGCAGTCGATGAGTTCTTTCACGTCTTCAATACTAACCGGCTGTTCGATAAACTTTCGTACGCTCCGCCGGTTCAGGATGATGTCTTTGAAATCATGATATTGCATGTTCAATGTCACCTGCTTTACGGATACTGTCAATCAGCATTCATTATAACATAAAGTGTTAGTACCTGATACTAAAATGAAGAAAGAAAAGAAGAGTGTTTTTTCATGCTATTTTCAGATATGGAGGATATAGTAAAAGCAATTACCGCACTAGGGAGGAAAATAGATGAAAAAGCAAGCATGGGTAAAATGGGCGGTCGGTTTGTCGAGTGTGGCCGCTTTTGTCGGATTGGTCGAGGTTACGAAGGAAGCGGATGCAAGGAAGCAGGAGGCACAGGGAGTACCTGCCGAACTAGCTGCTCCTATACAACAGGAGGGGAGGACACAACAGGCAAAGTCTGCTGCACAGCAATCGCAAGCTATACAAATGGATGCGGATGCAGAAAAAAATCTTATGGATGAGATACGTATGGAATGGAAGGACTATGAAGCGAGAAAAAGCAATGAACAAAGAGAGTATCAGCGATTTGTAAAAGATGAAGGCTACGACGAAGAGCATGACCATGACAAAGATGATAGTGATGATGAAGAATGGGAGCATCATAAGGAACTTGAACACGGAGATAGAGAACAGGCACATATTTATCAGGGAGTGGGTGTAAAATCGATCTCTAAGGGAAGCATGGCAGGACCGGGTAGCGAGATAAGGACGGCGAAATCCCATGCCTCATAAGAATATGCATACATTTCGGGCGATGAATACGATGTGTTCCACGCTGGGGCTTTCAAATGCTTCACATCGGGAAGTAGAGGCCTGGATGGCGTATGTGGAACAAAAAGCGAGTCGATTCCTTCCAAACAGCGAAATCACGCGCATCAACCAATCAGATGCCCCGCTTCATATCGTCTCTGCGCTTATCTATCATCTTATGCGGGAAGCGGAAGTATATTACCGGGAGACGGATGGCCTCTTCTGTCACTATCTCGGTAAGCAGCTTTCTTCATTGGGATATGCCGAAAGTTTTGAACGTATGCGTGATAAATTTCCGGCAGGTAACGAAAACTCGTTATTATATCGATCCAATCAGGCTGCTCAACCCAAACAGATTTATTGTTTTAAAAATGGGAAGGCCTATACACCAATCACGATTGACGCAGGGAACTGGATTGATCTTGGAGGCATCGCAAAAGGATGGAGTGTACAGAAGATGGCGGACTGGTTGCAGAAGGAAGGGAGAAGGGAAGGGCTATTAAACGCGGGAGGGGATATTGTGGCCTGGAGTGACGAAGCGACAGGTCTTCCATGGCAGATTCAGATTCTAGAACCGAGAGACGAGAAAAGAGAGGTAGCCCGCCTTACGCTTCATGCCGGGACTGTAGGCATTGCTACAAGCAGTTGGGAGAAACGGCGCTGGCGGCAGTCGAACGGAAGTGTTTCGCACCATATTATAGATCCGCGGACACAGAAGTCCGCTTCTTCTGACATCTGGCAGGCGACGGTATTGCTTCCCGATTTGACGGCAGCAGAAGTCTATGCGAAATGCCTGTTGATTTTAGGGACGGAGCAAGGACCTCCCTGGTTGCGGCAGCGAAAGCCAGAGGCGGCCTATGTGCTAGTAAAGAACGATGGTTCCATAGAAGCAAACCGAAATATAGAAAACTATTGTGTTGCGTACGAGGTGAAGCAGCATGTCGAGTGTATTTGAATACCTTGCCCCTATCCTTTCTGTCTGGCATCTTACACGGGCAGCAGGTCTGGTGGCGTATGGACTGCTTTTTACAGCCGTTATGACAGGCATTTTGCAAAGTATGCGTATCCTGCCGCTTCCTCTCCGTCCCGCGCTTGCCGCGATTCATAATGCGGCAAGCTGGTTTGGCCTTATGTTTGCTCTTTTACACGGATGTGTTTTGTTATTTGACGACTACGTCACATATACAGCCTGGGAGATCGCGGTTCCGTTCCTTTCTGACCATGAAAGTGTAAAGGAAGCGGCAGGCATTCTTTCTTTTTACTTATTCTTTTTACTCATCCTCTCTTCCGATTTGCAGAAGAAAATCGGGAGAAGGGCATGGCGTCTCATTCATTATGATGCGTTTCTGGCCTATGCGCTGGCGTTAACTCACGGCGTCATATTGGGAACAGATACGAACGCCTTGTGGATGCAGATTGTATATAGCGGAACTGCCGCTATAACCGCTTGCCTGCTTGCCCTGCGTATTTTGCTGGGAATTGCACGGTAAATGTGCTTCCGTTTCCAGGCTCGCTTTGTACCCGGATAACACCCTGGTGGACACGGACAATCCAACTGGCGATCGAAAGTCCGAGACCGGTGCTTCCCAACTCCCTCGAACGAACCTTATCTACGCGGTAGAATCGATCAAAAATGCGAGTCTGTTCTTCAGGTGGAATCCCGATTCCCGTATCCTGTACGTCGATGCATAGCATGCGCTCTTTTCCTTTTCTGGTTTCATAAAGACGAAGGGTGATTTGTCCGCCTTGCGGGGTGTATTTCCTGGCATTGTCCAATAGGATACAGAGAAGTTGTGTAATCCGTTCCTTATCGGCATACATCACAAATTTTTCGGGCGTATTGAGTTCCAATGTTTGCCCCCGTTCGGAGAGTAGCGGTTGGAACGAGCGGACCAGCTTTTCCGCTATGGGACACAGATCAAACGTCTCCTTCGTCACTTCCAGTGCACCGGAGTCCGCGCGCGCCAGCGTCAGCAAATTTTCGGCTAGCGAGCGCATCCGTGCCACTTCGTCCTTCATATCGTCCATAATTTGCTGCGAGAAGGGAGAGAGGTGCTCCCTTTCCTCGCTGTCCAACACCTCAAGGGAGGAGTGGAGAATGCTGAGTGGAGTGCGAAGTTCATGGGATGCATCCGCTACGAACTCACGCTGTCTTGCAAACGAGCGGGCAATCGGGCGCATAGCGTGGCCCGCCATATAATAGCCCAGAGCGGAAGAGACAATGGCAAAGAGGGCGGCTATAATGCCCAATACGGTGGTGAGCCGGTTAAGTGTCATCCGCTGCTGGGTAATGTCTTTGCCTGCATAGATAGCCCCTATAATGTCTCCATTCTTGTAGACAGCACGTCCGGCGATAACCATATAAATTTTCTTGTCGCCTTCAAGCTTGAATTCTTCGATTCGAACCTCATCCGGCCCTGGATGCCAGTCGACCAGACGTTCCATGATGGGGACACGAAGGGTCGGAAAGCTCTCATCCCCACCGATGACTTGTCCATCACGGCGAACAATATAATAAAAGGAAGAATCTTGTGGATTGTAATCGATGTGCTCTTTCTTTTTAAAATCGTGCTCAAAACTGTGCCTGTGCTCCTGCGCTTCCTGTTCGGCCAGCTCGAGCGTCTGATATTTACTGTCGCGGTACAAAATGAATGAAAATGAGAAATAACTAATCACCGCAAACGCTGATAGAAACAGTACCATTAAGCCAGTAAATAATATCGTTAGGCGGGTATGAGTTTTTTTAAACATACTACACCTCTAGCTTATAGCCGATGCCACGTACGTTGCGAATTAGCGTACTTTCCCCGGGGCGATCAATCTTTTTGCGCAGCAGGCGCACGAAAGCGTCCAGCGTGTTGCTGCTTACTTCCGCATCGTACCCCCAGACACGGTCGAGGATGGTATCGCGCGGCACGATGTGCCCGCGATTGCGTGCAAGTAGTTCAAGTAGTTGGAATTCACGCGGGGTAAGCTGAATGTCTTCTCCATTTCGCTGTACACTTCTCTGATTGCAATTCAGCAGTAGATCGCGAATAGGAATGACTTCTTCCGCAAGCGGAAGTTGCCTGCGGCGCAGCAGCGAGCGAATGCGTGCGAACAGTTCAGCGAAATCGAACGGTTTCACCAGATAATCGTCTGCTCCCGCGTCAAGCCCGCATACCCGATCATCTACTGAATCCCGTGCGGTCAGAAGCAAAATTGCTCCTTGATAGCCTTCCTGTCGTAGATCGCGGCAAACAGAAATTCCGTCTTTCCCGGGCATCATCCAATCTAAAATTAGCAAATCGTACAGTTCCGCTCCCAAACGTTCGTATGCCTCCATTCCATTCATTGTCCAGTCCACAGCGTATCTTTCTTTTTTCAGCATATGCGCAATTAAGTTTCCTAATTTTCGATCATCTTCCGCAAGCAGGATGCGCATTGCATAGCCCCCCTTTTTGCCAGTATCCTTAACTTTACTATAAACATTTTCTCTGAAAACTGTATGAAAAAATAAGGAACAGGAGGATGAATGGAAAATTTTTGAATAAACAAGAAGGAATTTTCAAAAACATGAAGTAGTTGTAAGGAGAGCGGGATGCGGGCTCCACGTACAGAAAAGCGATTGGATGGCGCTGCTCATGCTGAAAAATTCTGAAGCGCGAACTGTGCGACCGTTTCTGGCAGGGCAGCGAACGAAAAGTTAATGAGGGAGGAGATTTCGTGGGAACTACTACGCTGACATCACGCAATCCGGCGCGGGCATATTTTTCCGAGGAGCACTTGATGTTTCGGGATTCGCTCCGCAAGTTTCTGGAGAAAGAAGCGGCTCCGTATTTCGACCAATGGGAACAGGATCGAATCATTCCACGTGAGTTCTGGAAGAAGATGGGCGACAACGGATTTTTGTGTCCGTGGGTAGATGAAGCATACGGCGGCCTGGGCGTCGATTTCGGCTTCTCTGTCATTATCAATGAAGAGCTGGAACGCATCGGTTCCGGGCTGGTGGGCATCGGCCTGCACAATGACATTGTGACACCGTACATTGCCTCCTACGGAACGGAAGAGCAGAAAGCAAAATATCTGCCGCCTTGCGTGGCCGGGGACGTGATTACCGCGATTGCAATGACGGAGCCTGGTGCAGGTTCAGACCTGGCAGGCATTCGCACCACAGCGATTAGAGACGGGGATTACTACATTTTGAACGGCCAAAAAACATTTATTACGAACGGCATCCAGTCAGATTTGATTCTGGTTGCATGCAAGACTGATCCGAAAGCCAATCCGCCGCACAAAGGGGTAAGCCTGCTCTTGGTCGAGCGGAACACCCCGGGCTTCTCACGCGGACGCAAGCTTGATAAAGTGGGGCTGCACAGCCAGGACACGGCGGAACTGATTTTCGAAGATGCGCGTGTACCTGTAGCTAACCTGCTTGGTGAGGAGGGGAAAGGGTTTATCTATCTGATGGAAAAGCTGCAGCAGGAGCGGCTTGTGGTCGCAATCTGCGCACAAACCGCCGCCGAAGAGATGCTTCGGATGACGCTACAGTATGTGAAAGAACGGGAAGCGTTCGGCAAACCGCTATCGAAGCTTCAGCACATCCAATTCACGATTGCGGAGATGGCGACGGAAATCGAGGTGGGCCGCACGTTCGTAGACGATCTCATTGTTAACCACATGCAGGGTAAAGATGTCGTAACCCAGGTGTCGATGGCCAAATGGTGGACGACGGAGATGGCGCGGCGTGTTGCCAACCAGTGCATGCAATTGCATGGCGGCTATGGTTATATGGAAGAATACCCGATCGCCCGCCGCTACCGTGACATTCCGGTGGCCGCCATTTATGCGGGCACAAACGAGATTATGAAAGTGATCATTGCCAAAAATTTGGGGATGTAAGAAGGGAAGGTATGGTTATTTCCGGATGTATATTTTGGAGGCAATCCCCCGTAACGCATCGGGAAAAATACTGAAATTCTGTATGCGAAATCAGTATAAATCACCGGTTGAAGCAGAATGAAAATATGAAAAGAGGCCGGCGCGAGTGAATCGCAACCGGCCTTTTTTAGGAGGCCTTAAATGTAAAATATTGTGTGAGCACCCGGATGGCCACCTCGATGGCGCCTTCATCCGGTTCGATTCTCGCATGGTGCAGCCCGTACGGCGTATTGACACCGAGCCAGAAGAGGAAGCCCGGGATTTCTGCGAGAAAGTAGCCAAAATCTTCACCGGTCATCGCTGTTTTGCACTCAATCAGGTTGGCTACGCCGCTCTCCTGTACCCAGTCCATAAACTCGCGGGTCAGCGTTTCATCGTTGTATACCTGGCAGTAATTAGCCCCATAGTCGATGGCGGCACTGCATTCGAATCCGGCTTCTGTACCGCGCACCAGCGCTTCGATGCGTGACTTGACCTTCTGCATTGATTCCATCGAAAGCGTACGGATGGTGCCTTCTAACCGCGCTTTCTCGGCGATAATATTCTGTTTGGTGCCGCCTTCGATTTTGCCGATGGTAACGACGGCGGAATCAAGCGGATCGATGTTGCGGGAGACAATGCTTTGCAGTTGTGTCGCCAGATGGGCCGCTGCGATAACCATGTCGTTCGCGGTATGCGGGAATGCGGCATGTCCGCCTTTGCCCTTTAGGTCAATAAATAGCTCCGACGTATTGGCGAACAGAATTCCCGGTTTGAGCGCAACCGTACCCACCGGATACTCCGGTGCGATGTGCAGAGCGAATATCGCATCCGGCTGAAAATCCTGAAACTCCTTGCTTGCAAGCATCGGCTGCGCGCCCCCCGGACCTTCCTCCGCAGGTTGGAAAATGAAAATCAAGTCGTCTTTGACCTGGTTTTCCACAAAGTGTGTCAGAACGCCAAGCGCGATTGCCATGTGCATATCATGGCCGCAGGCGTGCATAAACCCGGGGTGAGTGGAACGGAATTCACAGGAAGTTTCTTCTGTGATGGGCAGACCGTCCATATCAGCCCGGTAGCCCAGGCGCTTGCTCGGGTTGGAACCCCTGACTTTTACCAGGATGCCGGTACGCCACGTCTTGATTTCCATCCGCTCCTGCGGTAAACCGTTCAGATAATCCAGCAGGAAACGCTGTGTTTTAAACTCTTTAAAGCCCGGTTCCGGAATCTTGTGCAGTTCCCGGCGAATTTTAATAAATGGCAGTGCATCCACGCCCATAAATGTATCACCTCTTCATTCATGAAAAAGAAAAACCGGCGTCCGGCCCTTGCTTGTCCAGGCCGAGCGCCAGCTTTCCGCGTCGATTACAGTTGACGGAGTTCCTGTTTAATTTCCGTCTTAGATTTTGTTTTTTCGTCGATCGTTTTAATTACGCGCGCCGGTGTACCTGCCACTACGCTGTTTGGCGGTACATCATCGATAACGACCGCACCTGCGGCAACGACGGAGCCCTGTCCTACGCGTACACCTTCGAGAATGACCGCATTTGCACCAACCACAACGTCGTCTTCAATAACAACTGGCTTGGCAGACGGCGGTTCGATAACGCCTGCGATAACGGCACCGGCGCCGATATGGCAGTTCTTACCGATGGTACCGCGGCCACCTACTACAACGTTCATGTCAATCATTGTGCCTTCGCCGATAACTGCCCCAATGTTAATCATAGCGCCCATCATGATAACCGCGTTGTTTCCGATCTCTACCTGGTCGCGAATGATGGCGCCCGGCTCGATGCGAGCCTGGATATTTTTCATGTCGAGCAGCGGAATCGCAGAGTTGCGGCGGTCATTTTCCACCACATAGTCTTCGATTTTCGCCTGGTTGGCTTCAAGCACCGGCTGGATTTCTTTCCAGTCGCCAAACAGAACACCTACATTGCCAGTAATAAAGGATTTTGTATTGGCACCAAAATCAATGCCTTCGATATCTCCTTTAATATGTACTTTAACCGGTGTTTTCTTCTCACTTTTTTGGATAAATTCGATAATTTGTTGTGCATTCATTTCTTTCATGAATCCTTAACTCCTTTCCTGCCTATCTATACACGGAAACTAAATGAGTATGCTTGTCTCATTGCATCCCATTATACCATTTTGATTTATGAAGTTAAACGAGTAAAGACAAAAACGCTTTGAGTATGCTTTCGCATTTTTCTTCCATACTAAAGAGAAGAAACGTATCGTGAGGTGAAAATATGGATCGACAGTTTGATATTACATTGGCACATCGGCTTGCGGATCAGCTGGTGGAATGTGCAACAAGCTTGAAGGAGACAGCGCAATCGCCCGGCCAGGTACAGCAGCACCTTGTTCGTCTAACCTCCATCGTCGATAGCCTTCATTCTCTAACCGATAAAGCTAAAGAAGCGGGCATGAATCCGCTTAATGATAATGGAGATATAAGGTGAAAGAGGCATTATAAAAACCTGGCTGTGTGTTTATAACATTTTTTCCATGCTAATATTTTCAAAAGTGCTATAGGGACTTTCCTTTTTCCTGCTGTTACAGTTAAAATAAACAGTTGTATTACTATGATCATGGATCATGTATTTTTGGGTTTTTGGAAAAAGGAGGAGAACATGAAGCCGTTTACATTATTAGGAACCAGTATTATTTTGCGCTTGCAATTGGATGTGCGCAAAGTAAATTTTGTGGATATCGCGACTGCAGTTGGCAAAGCGAACGGAGATATCGTGGCGATGGACGTTGTACAGTCGTCAAATGAAGCTACGGTGCGTGACTATACAATTAACACAAAAAGCAGACCGCAAATCGAGGAAGTCATTAAGAACATTGAAGCACTGCCGGGTGTGGAGATTATTACAGTATCGGACCGGACATTCTTGAGCCATATCGGCGGGAAAATCGAGGTACGGGCGAAGCGCCCAATTCAGAACCGGGAGGACTTATCCCGTGTTTACACGCCGGGCGTGGCAAACGTATGCGAAGCGATTGCTCAGGATCCGTATAAAGCGTACAAGCTTACCATTAAACGGAATACAGTCGCTATCGTGAGCGACGGAACGGCGGTGTTAGGGCTTGGTGACGTCGGGCCATATGCCGCAATGCCGGTAATGGAAGGGAAAGCAATGCTGTTTAAGCAACTGGCGCAGGTGGACGGATTCCCGATTTGTCTGGATACGAAAGATACAGATGAAATTATTGAAACAATTGTACGCATGGCGCCGGCATTCGGCGGCATCAACCTGGAGGATATTTCTGCACCGCGCTGCTTTGAAATTGAGAAGGCGCTACGTGAACGTCTGGATATTCCGGTATTCCATGATGATCAGCACGGAACAGCGGTCGTCATCCTGTCCGGCTTGCTGAATGCGTTAAAAATCGTCGACAAAAAGATTGAAGATTGTAAGATTGTTGTGACCGGCATGGGCGCGGCGGGTGTCGCCTGCACAAAGATTCTGTTGAGCGCAGGCGCCAAGCAGGTCATCGGGGTGGATCGCGACGGTATTCTGTCCCGCTCCGTTACGTACGAGAATCCGGTGTGGGAAGAAATTTCGAACATCACGAATCCGGACGATGTGCAGGGACAATTAGCGGATGCGCTGGTGGGCGCTGATGTCTTCATCGGCGTATCGCGCGGTAACATCCTGTCTAAAGAAATGGTGCAAACAATGGCAAAGGATCCGATTGTATTCGCTATGGCTAATCCGCAGCCGGAAATCGATCCGGAAGAAGCGGCTGGCATTGTGCGGGTGCTTGCAACCGGGCGTTCTGATTATCCGAACCAGATTAATAATGTGCTTTGCTTCCCGGGCATTTTCCGCGGGGCGTTTGATTGCCGGGCTACAGATATCAATGAAGAGATGAAAGTCGCGGCGGCGCAAGCCATCGCCTCTATTATCACAGAGGAAGAGTTGAACGAGCAGTATATCATTCCAAGCGTCTTCAATGACAAGGTTGTGAAGAATGTGCGGGATGCTGTCGTGGATGCAGCGATTAAAACCGGTGTTGCACGTAAAATACCGCGTGATAAGCGCAAGAAAGAAACCGTAGAATAGTATTGGAAAAGACGCTTCGTTCCCTTAAACGGAGCGTCTTTTCAT
The DNA here is from genome assembly GCF_007991215.1 of Aneurinibacillus danicus. Taxonomy (GTDB): domain Bacteria; phylum Bacillota; class Bacilli; order Aneurinibacillales; family Aneurinibacillaceae; genus Aneurinibacillus; species Aneurinibacillus danicus. The sequence continues at coordinate 685 of NZ_BJXX01000016.1, read as the reverse complement.
TGCGCTTTTTGTTTGTTGACGGAATAAAGTGGACAGCTTTCTGTGTTGCAGAAGCGACACCCTGGAACAAATGGAACTTTTTTGAGCCAGACGCTCATATCATTAAATAACTTTGTGAATAGTGAACGGGTAAAATCGTCGTGAAGCAGTTGCACCCCGTATTCATAAGTGCTCGGTTTGAACGGGGAGGAGCTTCGCCATATAATCTGTCCGGTTAGCGTGATAAGCATATCCATAATTCGGGTTTGGAACTTAAGCAGAAGATTCGAGTTTACAGGGAAGCGAAGGGAGGAGATAAAGCGTAAGCCGTGAATCGAGACATCTTTAATACAAATTTTCATTACACCGCATGAAATCTCTTGCTTATTAATTGAACCAATCGTTACTTCAGAGCAGAGAGGAATCTCTAAAAATTGGCGTTCTTCTTTTCTTCTGTTCGTATGATACACAATTATCACCATGATTTATTTATTTTATGATCTAAAGGTCTTTAGACCAATAATAGTATATATATTTTTCGGATTAAACGGTATTATCTGAAAAATTATATGACTTAACTCATGACATATAGGTCTTTAGATTTATTATTATATGTAAAATATAAAAAAATACAATCTCCCTTTCCGTTAACGAAGCTATCATGGCTGAACGGCCACAAGTCCTGCCATGAAAATGAAGGGAAGGG
>NZ_BJXX01000015.1 GCF_007991215.1 Aneurinibacillus danicus | reverse complement strand
AATTTTCACAGAAAACAGAGGATACGATTATTTTTGTATCTGAAGGATAATTTTTCCTGTATTTTTATTGTTCTCCATGTATTCATGTGCTTCCTGTACTTGCTCCAGATCCCATACGGAGTCAACAATCGGCCGTAAACGTCCGTCCGCGAAACGAGGCATCGCAAATTCGACGAATTCTCTCGTTAAGGCAATCTTGTCTTCTACCGAACGGGAGCGCAGCGCTGTACCGATGATCTGCAGACGGCGCCGCAGAAGCTGGCCAAGATTGAGTTCGGGGGCTTTGCTGCCGCCCATTGTACCGATAATGACAAGCCTGCCGTCCATGGCCAGGCAGGAAAGATTCTGCTCCCAGTAAGGCGCTCCGATAAAGTCGAGAATAATATTCACGCCTTGTCCATCGGTTGCTTCTTTAACTGCGGGTTCGAAAGGTCCGGCTTTATAATCGATGGCCAGACTGGCACCTAAGTCCAGACATGCCTGCCGTTTTTTTTCGCTTCCGGCGGTAATGATAGAGGTAGCGCCCGCTTCCCGTACCAGCTGGATGGCGGCTGTTCCTACACCGCTGGCTCCCGCATGAATCAGTACCGTATGACCGGCTTTCAATCCGCCGAGCCAAAATAAATTCAAATAGGCTGTCAGGAACACTTCCGGAATGGCCGCTGCTTCCGTAAACGAAAAATGGTCGGGAATCCGGATGGCCATGCCTGCCGGAATACTTACTTTCTCCGCATAGCCGCCGCCCGGAAGCAGAGCACAGACACGATCGCCGGGTTTAAAACCCGTTACGTTTTTTCCTACATTCTCAACAATGCCGGCCATCTCCAATCCCATAATGTGGGATGCGCCTTTTGGCGGGGGATAAAGTCCGCGTTTCTGGAGAAGGTCTGCCCGGTTCAGTGCGGTCGCCTTTATGCTGACGAGCAATTCGTCGTCGCCCATAACGGGATCTTCCGCTTCTCCAATGTATAGACGGTGTGTGTTTTCTTCTACAAGTACAGCTTTCATACGTGCCCTCCCTGTAAAAAGTATAGTTGAAATAACAAACTTTCCACTATCTATGATATCGTAGGGAAGAAGACGAAGGAAAGGACGGAAACGTAATGAATACATCTCTGAAAGAAATGCGAATCATCTCACACGAAGAATTGGAAAAACGGATAGAAGAGGTTCAGCTCTTGCAAGAGAAAGAGCGGGAGCGTTACGCGCTAGTAAAAGATACATCAACGGGGGAGCACTATGTCCGCTATACGCAGCATCACCTTAATCTAATGGAAGGTGGTATTGAAGAGGTATTCGATCACCTCTTGCCGCTTGATACGGATGATGTATTGGCGGTTGTCTTCGGCGAACAGGATTATACGTACCCGGCGCAGTGGACAAAGACATATCTGCGCGGCAGCAATTCGGACCCGTATCTATGGTTTGATCCTTCCGATTTACCGGGGGACTTGGATGACGATGCGGCAGGACGGGAGATTTCCGAGATGTTGGATGCGTTTAAACAGGAGAAAAAATTTGACGACGAGTCCATTCAGAGGCTGTTTAAACAAATCGATGACATGCTTGGCGATAAGAAATGAGGAGAGGATTTCAATGATAAAAAAGGCGAACGCCTTTTTCTTCCCCAGGATCTCATTTCCACTTTCTCTCCTTCTTTCCTCACGATTTTCACAGAAAAAGAGGAAGATTCCCCCAGGGGAATCTTCCTCTTTTGATAATTATACGCTTGCTTTTGCTTCTGCAGCGATTTGACGAAGAACCGTCTGCAGGATACCGCCATTGCGGTAGTATTTAATATCAACTGCGCTGTCCAGACGGACGCAAACGTCAAATTCGAACTTCGTGCCATCCTGGCGAGTTGCTTGTACTTTGATCGTTTGACCCGGTTTAATATCGTCGTGCAGGTCAGGAATATCGAAAGTTTCGCTACCGGTGATGCCCAGGGTTTCTGCATTGGCACCATTTTCGAACTGCAGCGGCAGTACGCCCATGCCTACCAGGTTGCTGCGGTGGATACGCTCGAAACTTTCTGCGATAACCGCTTTGACACCCAGCAGGAATGTACCTTTAGCTGCCCAGTCACGGGAACTTCCTGTACCGTATTCTTTACCGGCGATGACAACCAGCGGAGTGCCGGTTTCTTGATATTTCATGGACGCATCGTAGATTGGCATTACCTCACCGGTCGGCAGGTAGGTTGTTACGCCGCCTTCCGTACCAGGAGCCATTTTGTTACGGATACGAATATTTGCGAACGTTCCGCGCATCATAACTTCGTGATTACCACGACGGGAACCGTAAGAGTTAAAGTCTTTACGCTCTACGCCACGCTCAGACAGATAAATTCCCGCAGGGCTGGTCGGTGTGATGCTTCCTGCCGGGGAGATGTGGTCTGTCGTTACAGAGTCACCAAGCACAGCCAGTGCTCTCGCGCCTTTGATGCCCTGGATGCTGCCTGCTTCGGCGCTGAGACCGGAGAAGAACGGCGGATGTGCGATGTATGTGGAGTTTTCATCCCACTCATACAGCTGTCCTTCCGGGAAGTCAATCGCATTCCAGCGCGGATTTGCTGTAAATACATTGCCGTATTCTTCTTCGTACATTTCAGGACGAACAGCATTAAGAACCGCTTGTTTGATTTCTTCATTCGTCGGCCAGATATCTTTCAAGTATACCGGCTTGCCATCTTTGCCTGTACCAAGCGGTTCCGTTGTCAGATCGATACCTACGTTTCCAGCGAGGGCATAAGCTACAACCAGCGGCGGAGAAGCAAGGTAGTTTGCTTTTACCTGCGGATGTACACGTCCTTCGAAGTTACGGTTACCGGACAGAACGGACGCTACTGTCAGGTCGTTTTCTGCGATCGCATTGCTTACTTCATCCGGCAGCGGACCGCTGTTACCGATACAAGTTGCACAGCCGTAACCTGCGATGTAGAAGCCTAATTGCTCAAGCGGTTTTAACAGGTCAGCTCTCTCGAGGTATTGCGTAACAACGCGGGAGCCTGGAGTTAAGCTGGATTTTACGTATTCCGGCTTCACAAGGCCTTTTTCAACGGCTTTCTTCGCCACAAGGCCGGCAGCCAGCATTACGCTCGGGTTGGACGTGTTCGTACAGCTTGTGATAGCCGCGATGACAACTGCGCCTGTACCCAGTTCAGACGTTTTGCCGTTTTTATGCGTAATTGCTACTTTCTTATCAATTTGTTCTTCGCTTAAACCGAAACCGCCTTTGTCGATCGGCGTGCGCAGCGCATCGTTGAAAGCGTCTTTCATTGCAGTCAGCTCGATGCGGTCCTGCGGGCGCTTCGGACCTGCCAGTGTCGGAACGACAGAGCCTAAGTCAAGCTCCAGCGTTTCGGAGAATTCCGGATCCGGAGTGTCATCCGTACGGAAGAGACCTTGCTCCTGGAAGTAGGCTTTAACAAGCGCCACTTGTTCTTCGCTGCGTCCTGTAGAACGGAGGAATGTCAGAGTCTCTTCGTCAACCGGGAAGAAGCCCATTGTCGCACCGTATTCAGGCGCCATGTTTGCGACCGTTGCGCGGTCTTGCAGATTGATGTTGCTGAGGCCCGGTCCGTAGAACTCTACGAACTTGCCGACTACGCCCTTCTTGCGCAGGATGTTTGTAACTGTAAGTGCCAGGTCGGTTGCTGTCGCGCCTTCCGGCAGCGTGCCTGTCAGCTTGAAGCCGACAACTTCAGGCGTTACGAAATACAGCGGTTGGCCAAGCATGCCCGCTTCCGCTTCGATACCGCCAACGCCCCAGCCTACAACGCCAAGACCGTTGATCATTGTAGTATGGGAGTCTGTACCTACGAGAGAATCCGGGAATACTTCAAGCTCGCCGTCAACTTCTTTTGTAGCCGCTACAGACGCCAGGTACTCCAGGTTTACCTGGTGAACGATACCGGTTGCCGGCGGAACAGCGCGGAAGTTATTGAACGCGGACTGTGCCCAGCGCAGGAAACGATAACGTTCGCCGTTGCGTTCGAACTCAAGCTTCATATTGTTTTCCAGTGCATCCGGGTTGCCGAAATCATCTACCATGACGGAGTGGTCGATAACGAGGTCAACCGGAACGAGCGGGTTGATACGCTCAGGGTTGCCGCCCATTTCTTTCATAGCCAGACGCATGGCAGCGAGGTCAACAACTGCCGGTACGCCTGTGAAGTCCTGCAGCACAATACGAGCCGGAGTGAACGGTATTTCTTGATTCGGATCGCGCTCTTCGGTCCAGGTTGCCAATTTTTTTACATGGTCTTCCGTAATCGCTACGCCATCAAACTGACGCACCGCTGCTTCGAGCAGAACTTTAATGGAAAAAGGAAGTTTAGAAATCGGACCGAGTCCTTTGTCTTCCAAAGCTTTAAGGGAATAGTAGGCATACGTCTTGTCACCTACTTGCAAAGATGAACGTACAGAGTAAGCATCTTTATTTGCCAAGTTGATAGCCTCCTTTGTGTTTCAATAACGGTTTCACCAAATGAAACTGTGTTTCTCTTTCCGATAACATTATACTGCTTTTTTCATGTAACGTACATAGATTTTTAAACTTTTTTTTGAAATTAGATGAGAGTTTACGAGTGAAACGACAATAAGGTATAATGTCAAATATTGCAACATGGTTTCGTTGAATGAAACTAATGGAAAGAGGAAGGTGAGTAAGCGGGATGGACGCTTCCGATAATAAGATGACCGTCCGCGCGGTAGATCGCGCCATGGACATTCTGCTGTGCTTTATTGATCAGAAAGAGCTGACTCTTACCGAGATTTCCCATAAAATAGGCCTGAATAAAAGTACCGTATACCGGCTGTTGGGTTCATTGGAGAACAAAGGGTTTCTAACACGCAATCCCGATACGGAGAAATACCAGCTTGGTTTCCGCATCTGGCAGCTATCCGCCAGCCTGCCGCAAGGCGATGATCCGGCGACCATTCTTCTTCCAGAAATGATTCGCTTGCGGGATCAGGTGGGCGAGACGATTAGTTTGTATGTGCGCAATGAAAATGAACGCATTCGCGTACAGGCGGTGGAAAGCAATGAGACGATTCGCAGAGTAGCCCCGATTGGCGCCCATCTTCCGCTGTCGGTAGGCGCTTCAAGCAAGGTGCTGGTTGCTTATGCGCCGCCGGATGTGCAGAAGCAGATTCTATCGGATCCGACCTGGCCTTCTTCTATTGATAAGCAGGTGTATATGAAGCAGTTAGAAGAAATTAAAAAGAACGGCTACGCGACCAGTTCCGAAGAACGGGAGCAGGGGGCGGCTGCAGTAGCCGTACCCCTGTTCAACCGAAGAGGGCAACTGGTGGCCGCACTGTCCGTATCCGGACCTTCCAATCGCCTGACGCTTGCGCAGATGAAAGAAAATCTGCCTTATGTCATGGCGGCGGCCAAGCGAATGGGAAGCATGTTAAAATAAAAAAGGAGAAAGAGAGAAAAGAGGAAATGGAGAATTTGAAGAAAAAGGCGGATGCCTTTTTCTTTCCTTAACTCTCTAAAACTCTCTAACCTCCCTGATTTCTGATATCGAAAGGAGGGTGGATATGGAACAGACGTATGCGTTAGCACTATCGCCGATGCAGATAGAGGTACTGCTGGATACAGTTCGGGGATTTGTCGACAATAAGAAGCTCCTGCATATACCGACAGTGAATGGAGAAGTGGTGGGCCTGCCATTAACGGAAGAAGCGCTGACATGGATGCTTGATACATGCGGGCAGGAGAACGAAAAGAAGGACATTGTCGTGCAATTAAGGTCTACAGCGGACGGGAAAACGGAAGTTGTCGTTACCTGTGCGCCGAACGGGGAGACATTTACGTACGAAGTGCAGTTAACAGAATTCGATGAGCAGTAAGTAAACAACTAAGAAGAGACTTTATAGTGAAGAAGGTAACTGAGTATGTGGCTGTTTGCGGCTTTAACCACGGCGGTGGGCTTTGGGGTCAATAATACGATCTTCAAGTGGAGCACCTCACGCGGGTTATCCAAGATGAATATCCAATTTTTCTTTTATTTTGTGGCATTCTTGATTATCTTAAGTTCCGGTGTAGCGTCAGGGTCTCTGCATCCGAACATGACATCCCTCCTGCTTGGAAGCATCATCGGTGTATTAAACGCGAATGGAAACATTCAAATGGCGCGTGCATTTGAGAAAGGACCGGCCAGTCTAACGTCTCCGCTGATTGCGGCGAACGCTATTTTTCCGGTGCTGGCAGCCGGCGCTATTTTCCATGAACAAATCCCGTTTTTGCACTGGCTGGGCGTTTTGTGTATGATGGGGTCTGCCGTGGTGATCCAATATACGCCGGGCGCCAAAGGTAGCACGGATTATTTGCCGTGGATCGGACGTGTCATGTTTGCGTTTGTTTCGTTCGGATTGCTTGGTATATTAATGAAGCAGTCTTCCTATCTACATATCAGTTCAATGGACATGCTGGTGGCAATGTATGGCGGCGGTAGTCTGTATCTGGCTGTTTGGTTAGGACGTGAGCGAATTCAGATTCGGGAAGCGAAAATCGGCGCGTTGCTGGGCATAGTAAGCGTCGTCAGTTTCAGTTGCTATTTTTATGCGCTTAAAACCGGCATCGCCAGCATTGTCTTTCCGGTCGTTAGTTTAAACTGTCTTGTGGTTATCTTGACCGGCTGTTATTTATTTAAAGAAAGATTAAAACCATATCAGGTGTGCGGAATTTTTACCGCGCTGCTGGGGTTAGTTCTTACAAAAATATGAAAAGTTACATGGATCGCCCTTGCAGGGAAGGGTGATTTTTATTTTTTTGTGAAAATCGTGAAGAAAGAAGATCCAGGGGAGAAAAAGGCGTTCGCCTTTTTCTCCATTGAAATCACCCTCTCGTTCTCTTCTCTCTTTTCCTTCGTACCATTCATGGCAGGGCTTGCAGCTAATCGGCCATGGTGGTTTCGTATACAAGGGTTTACCATAATAGTATACTGTAAATTAAAGACGGAAAATTCAGTTAATGAATATTGGTATGGGTACTACTATCTAAATTTAGTTTTCCTGTATGTTTTTTGTAATGAAACTAAATTCCTGTGTTAAAATTCGAAAAGAGTACCAAATGTCTATAGGAAAAGACCAAGAAAGTAGGGTTTACGCGTGAAAAAGGTACACATCAATTCTGTAAAGCCGGGAGATAAAATAGCGAAAACGATCCTTTCGGAAACGGGACACATCCTGCTCGGGGCAGGCCTGGAATTGAGCCAGCGGTATATTGACCGCTTGAAAAGTATGGGCATTGACATGGTATATATTGAAGATAAAAACACGGATGATATCATACCTGAAGATGTGATTAGCGATACAACGCGGCGCAAAGCGGTGGAAACGGTCTATAAGACTATGACCAGCCTGATGGATCAACCGAAAGTGAAAGGCAGGGCTTCAGTCCCTGATATAGGGAAAACATTTCGGGATGTATTTGGTACTATATTAGGGGATTTAAGCGGTCGAAAAGAAGTCCTTATCAATTTGGCTAACCTTCATTCACTTGACGGATATTTGTTCCACCATTCCGTAAATGTGGCGGTGCTTGCGGGAGTTATCGGGCTGGCCAAAGGATATAACCGCAACCAGCTAGCTGACTTAGGTGTAGGAGCGCTGCTGTTTGACATCGGGATGACCATGCTGCCTAAAGAGTTGTGGAACAAGAAGACGACGCTGAATCCGGAAGAGCGGGCGAGGGTGGAAAATCATACGGAAGACGGATTTAATATTTTGCGCTACCAGTATGATGTATCGCTTCTATCTGCCCACTGTGCTCTGCAGCATCATGAACGGTATAACGGTTCCGGCTATCCGCGCAAGCTTCAGAAAAACCAGATTCATGAATATGCCCAGATCGTCGGCATGGCCGATGTCTATGATGCTTTAACCTCGCACCGTTCTTATCGCCAGCATTACAGTCCGAACGAAGCGACAGAGTATTTATTCGCGGCGGGAAATTCATTGTTCGATCTGGAATTGGTTCGTTTATTCGTTAAGCATATTGCCGTTTATCCGGTAGCTTCTACAGTTGTTTTAAACACAGGACAAATCGGCGTCGTATCGCGCGTTGACCCGGCGGCTGTGCACAGACCAACCGTGCGTATCGTACAGGAGCGGGATGGCACGCCTCTAGCCTCACCGTATGAAATCGATTTACGCAATCACACCAGCATTGTGATTACCCGGACGCTTTGACACGGAGGAGGGCATATAAATTTTCTATTGACTCTTTTCTAACATTGTTTAATAATGAGAAAAATGAAAACTATAATTCGTTTCTTATCAAGAGCAGGCTGAGGGACTGGCCCAATGACGCCCGGCAACCGGTATGTAGAATACACGGTGCCAATTCCAGCAGGATTTATTTCCTGAAAGATAAGGGTACGTGTGCTTTGACGGACATCAGAGACCTTCCTTCTTTCGGGAGGTCTTTTTTATTTTACTTTGCACGGAAGAGAGGGCGATTGCCATGAGTGAAACAGCGGTGAAAAAGCTGTCGATAGAGCACCAATTGACAAACAAAATTTTGATTATTGACGGGGCGATGGGTACCATGCTCCAGCAGGCAAATCTCGGTCCGGAAGACTTCGGCGGTGAAGAGTATGAAGGTTGTAACGAAATGCTGAACCTTACCCGCCCGGATGTAATTCGCGGTATTCATGAGACGTATCTGGAGGCGGGAGCGGACATTGTCGAGACCAATACATTTGGTGCAACGTCCATTGTCCTGGCCGAATATAATCTACAGAACCGCGCGCGGGAGATTAATCTGGCTGCGGCACGACTGGCACGCGAAGCGGTAGAGAAATATTCGACTCCCGAATGGCCCAGATATGCCGCCGGCTCTATCGGCCCGACGACTAAAACGCTGTCCGTTACCGGTGGTGTTACATTTGAGGAATTGGTCGACGCCTATTACGAGCAGGCTTTGGCATTGATTGAAGGCGGGGTTGATGTACTGCTGCTGGAGACAGTACAGGATACGCTTAACGTAAAAGCGGGCGGCATCGGCATCCAGCGTGCCTTTGAAACCCTGGGTTATAAGATCCCGGTCATGATCTCGGGAACGATTGAGCCGATGGGAACGACCTTGGCCGGTCAGAATATTGAAGCATTTTACATCTCTCTTGAGCACCTGCAGCCGGTGTCTATTGGTTTAAACTGTGCGACGGGTCCGGAGTTTATGCGGGATCATATCCGAACGTTGTCCGGTATGGCAAACTGTGCGGTTAGCTGCTATCCGAACGCCGGACTGCCTGATGAAGACGGTCACTACCATGAGTCACCGCAGGCACTGGCGGCCAAACTGGCCGGGTTCGCCGAGCAGGGGTGGATTAATGTGGCGGGCGGCTGCTGCGGTACGACACCGGAGCATATCCGGGCTATCGCGGAAGCGCTCAAAGATTATCAGCCGCGTAAGCCGCAGGGACTCCATACACATGTGGTATCTGGCATTGAACCCGTCTACCTTGAACAGGACAACCGGCCTTTATTTGTAGGGGAGCGTACGAATGTTATCGGTTCAAAGAAATTCCGTGATCTCATCAAGGAGGGCAAGTACGAAGAGGCTTCAGAAATTGCGCGTGCTCAGGTGAAGCGGGGCGCTCATGTTATCGATATCTGTCTTGCCGATCCGGACCGGGATGAAGCGGCGGATATGGAGGCATTCCTAAAGTTTGTCGTACGTAAGGTAAAAGTGCCGCTTATGATTGACTCTACCGACCCGAACGTTATTGCGCTTGCGCTGAAGTACTCGCAGGGCAAGGCGATTATTAACTCAATCAATCTCGAAGACGGGGAAGAACGTTTTGCGGAAGTGGCTCCGCTCTTACGGAAGTTCGGTGGTGCGGTCGTTGTCGGCACAATTGACGAGAAGGGAATGGCTGTGACCCGCGGGCGCAAACTTGAGGTGGCTGAGCGATCCTATCGCCTGCTTGTGGGTAAGTACGGACTTTCGCCGCGGGATTTAATCTTCGATCCGCTCGTTTTCCCGGTAGGTACGGGGGACGAAGCATACATCGGTTCCGCGAAAGAGACGGTGGAAGGCATTCGGTTGATTAAAGAGAAATTTCCGGAATGTCAGACCATTCTTGGCGTCAGCAACGTATCATTCGGTTTGCCGCCTGCGGGCAGAGAAGTTCTGAATGCCGTGTACTTATACCACTGTACGAAAGCGGGACTTGATTACGCCATTGTCAACACGGAGAAGCTGCAGCGTTTCGCGTCTATTCCAGAAGAGGAACGTCAATTGGCGGAAGCGCTGCTGTTTGATACGACTGACGAGACGCTGGCAAGGTTTACAGCATTCTATCGCGAGAAAAAGGTGGAGAAGGTCGAAGAAATTACAAATCTAAGCTTAGAAGAGCGCCTGGCCCATTACGTGGTGGAAGGGACAAAAGAAGGGCTAATTCCGGATCTGGAAGAAGCGCTGAGCAAATATGCGCCGCTTGATATCATCAACGGACCGTTGATGAACGGTATGGACGAAGTGGGCCGCCTGTTTAATGATAACCAGCTGATTGTTGCGGAAGTGCTGCAAAGTGCGGAAGTAATGAAAGCCGCAGTCGCTTATCTGGAGCCGTTCATGGAGAAAACGCAGGCATCCACTAAAGGCACGGTCATGCTCGCCACTGTAAAAGGCGATGTGCATGACATCGGCAAAAACCTGGTGGAGATTATCTTTGGGAATAACGGCTACAAGATTGTTAATCTGGGGATTAAAGTGCCGCCGGAGCAGTTGATTGAAGCCTGCCGTAAAGAGATGCCGGATATAATCGGACTTTCAGGTCTGCTTGTCAAATCAGCACAGCAAATGGTGACAACAGTACAGGATTTGAGAGCGGCTGGTATCGACGTACCGATTCTCGTGGGCGGCGCAGCATTGACACGTAAGTTTACCGAGAATCGTATTGCTCCGGAATATAACGGACTCGTGCTATATTCCAAAGACGCCATGAGCGGACTGGACATCGCCAATAAGCTGGTGAATCCGAAAATGCGGGCCGAGCTGGAAGAGTCCGCGGCCCGGGCGAAGGAAGAAGCGCAGGTTACAGCAGCTTCCGAAGCGAAGGAAACAGAAGCGGCACCAGCCGTGCCGCAGCGTTCTTCGGTACGTATGGATGTTCCGGTATTCCTGCCACCGGATTTTGACCGTCACATTCTACGCGATTACCCGCTTACGCATCTGCACCCGTATCTGAATCTGCGTATGCTGCTGGGCAAGCACTTAGGCGTACGCGGCAATGTGGACGCACTGCTTTCGGAGGGTGACCCGAAGACGGTTGAACTGAAGGAAATCGTGGAGGAGTTGCTGGCGGAAGCGGAAGAAACCGGTCTGCTGACCGCGCATGGTATGTACCGTTTCTTCCCGGCGCAATCCAGGGGAAACGAAATTTATATCTATGATCCGAACGATCATAGCGTCATACTCAAAACATTCTCTTTCCCGCGGCAAAAAGAAGCGCCATATCTCTGCCTGGCCGATTTTGTAAAACCGGTGGAAAGCGGAGTTATGGATTATGTCGCATTCCTTGTAGTCACCGCAGGCAAGGGCGTGCGGGAGAAAGCGGAAGAATGGAAGGAGAAGGGCGACTATCTCCGTTCGCATGTGCTGCAGGCGCTGGCGCTTGAACTGGCCGAGGCGTTCGCCGAGCGGACGCACCATATTCTGCGCGATACATGGGGCTTCCCGGATCCGGCGGAGATGACGATGCAGCAGCGTTTCGGAGCTCGTTACCAGGGCATCCGCGTCTCGTTTGGCTATCCGGCTTGCCCGGATTTGGAGGATCAGAAACTGCTGTTTGATTTGCTGAAGCCGGAAGATATCGGTGTGCACCTAACCGATGGCTGCATGATGGAACCGGAGGCGTCCGTTTCGGCCATGGTATTCTCCCATCCTGAAGCGCGCTATTTCAATGCCGGTGAATAAAACGAGGAAGGGAGAGGAAGCCCATGCCAAAAGAAAATCTAAAAACATATCTGAATAACCACCTGTTGATTGGCGATGGCGCAATGGCCACCTGGCTCTATCAGCTGGGTGTTCCGATCGGCATCTGTTACGAAGAGTTAAGCCTATCGGACCCGGAGATTATCCGAACAGTTCACCGTTCCTATTACGAAGCGGGCGCACGCTTTATTCAGACCAATACGTACGGCGCTCATCGGGATGCCCTGGCCCGCCACGGTCTGCAGGATAAAGTGGAGCGGATGAATCGGGCCGCAGCCAAAGTCGCACGGGAAGCGGTCGGTGATGACGCATATGTGGTTGGCGGTATCGGGTCGATTATTGCTGGAAGGGTGCGGGATGCCCGGCAGATGGATACTTATGGAGAACAGTACGAGGAGCAGGCTTCCGCGCTGCTGGCGGGCGGAGTGGATGCCATTCTCCTGGAGACATTCCTTGACCTGGACGAATTGCTGCTGGCTCTCGATGTCATTCGTCCGTTGACGAAGCTGCCGATTATTGCCCAGCTTGCCACGATAGAGGTGGGCCGGACGCGGGACGGATATACGCTGACCCGCGCATTCTCTGAATTAAAGAAAGCGGGCGCAGATGTAGTTGGTCTGAACTGTCGAATGGGTCCGGCAGAAATTCTTCGCTCGATTGAGAATACGGTCGTACCGGAAGATACGCCTTTGTCTGTATTTCCCAATGCGGGACGGCTTGCGATGTCAGACGGCGAGTACTCCTACGCATCGGTTCCCCAGTACTTCGGGGAAAGCGCGCTGCGTTTCCGGGCTCAGGGAGCGAGACTTATCGGCGGCTGCTGCGGCACAACCCCCGAGCATATCCGCATGATGGCACAGGTGTTGGCAGAGCGTGATCCGCTGCCCCGGGTTAATCCGGTTATTACAGTGGAAGAAGGGGAAAGAACGCCAATTCGCATTGTCTCCCCGGAGCGCTCCAAAGGAATTGTAGATACGGTAAGACAGCGGCATACGGTCATTGTTGAGCTGGACCCACCGCGCGATTTGGATACGGAGAAGTTTCTGAAGGGAGCGGCAGCATTGAAGGAAGCGGGCGCCGATGCGATCACGCTGGCCGATAATTCACTGGCAACGACACGCATGAGCAACATGGCGCTCGGATCGATTATAAAGACGAAATTCGGTGCCGAACCGCTGTTGCACATCGCCTGTCGTGACCGCAACCTGATCGGCCAACAATCGCACCTGATGGGGCTGTATGCACTTGGCATCAACCAGGTGTTGGTCATTACAGGCGATCCGGCCCGTTTCGGAGATTTGCCCGGTGCAAGCTCTGTGTTCGATGTATCCTCATTTGACTTAATCCGCATGATTAAACAGCTGAATGAAGGATTTACCTTCTCGGGCAAGCCGCTCAAGCAGCGGGGGGATTTCGTAGTTGGCGCTGCGTTCAATCCGCATGTGCGCCAGTTCGATGCCGCACTGCGGCGCCTTGAGAAGAAGGTAGAAGCGGGAGCGGACTACATTATGACGCAGCCGGTATATGACCGGGAAATGATTGAGCGGATTTATGAAGGCACAAAACATCTGGACATCCCGATTTTTATCGGCATTATGCCGCTGACGAGCTCGCGCAACGCGGAGTTTCTTCACAACGAAGTACCCGGCATCAAGTTGTCGGACGAAGCGCGTGCCCGCATGCATGCACATGAGCCGGGCGAAGAAGCCCGCCGTGAAGGCGTGGCGATTGCCCGAGAGCTGGTGGATATGGCCATGGAATACTTTAACGGCATTTATTTGATTACTCCGTTTTTCTATTATGAGATGACGGCGGAATTGACCCGATATGTACATGACCGATCCGCTGCGGCGCTGCAGGTGCAGAAATAAACGGAAACGGAGGCACAGCAATAGGCTGGCCTCTGTTTTCTGTGAAAATCAGGAGGAAAGAAGGAGAGGGGAGAGGAAATGAGATCCAGGGAAGAAAAAGGCCTTCGCCTTTTTCCACATTGGAATCATTGTCTCGTTCTCTTCTCTTTTTTCCTTCATACCACAAAAATTGTATTTACTATAGTGTTTACAATTATAAATATATTATGTAAAAAAAGCAAAGTGCGCTCTTTAGGATGTCCTGGCCTTTTTTAGGGGGAAGTGAAAAACTGTAAGAGTCTAGTTAATAACATTTAATTTGCGTAAAAACCTCATGTATAAAGGAAAAATCACTACTTCGCTCCTAAGTAACGAAGTAGTGATTTATACTACGAGTAATTTTTACTGAAGTTTATTTGTAAAAATGAAGTTCCACGTATCCCCTGTACTAATCTCTTTTACCGTACATTTTGTATTAACACCAAAGAAACCACGTTTGGCTGTTCCAACCGGACTCCAGGATGACGGTGGAAGAATATCGAACGTATTACTTGTGGTATTATATGTGTAATACTGATTTTTAATAAAAGAATCAGGAGAGTAACCAACAGCCACCTAACTCTACCTGTCGATTAGAAATAGAAATATTAGAATCACTAATAACCCAGCTCCCACTAGCCCCTTGGTGTTTTATGCATGATATACCGTTTATCGTTACATTTGACCAATAAAAAGTAGAAGACGATTTAACACTTACACTTACATCAGAGCCGGAATCAGATCTATTGCCATCATAAGTTCTAGAAACAGATGCAATTACGGTCGTAGCATATTGTGTTTCTGTTTCACCATTTGCAAGTTTAATTTCTTTTAGTTTCTGTGTTGTCTTGTATAACCTGACATCCCTTTGCTTTCCTTCTTTATTTTTTAGAATTTGAGAAACTGCCCCATTGCCTTCCTTATCACTTTCAATATCACTAACTCCATTTTTTGCTCTTTCAAATAGCTTGTCTACGTTCTTTATTTCCTGGGATTGATAAAGCAGCTTGGATTCTTTTACCGACACATCAGATACGGTAAATGCTGGTACACTTGCAGCTACCATAAAACCCGACAACAGAAGACCCATGATTTTTCTCCTCTTACTCACTAGAATTCCCCCTCAATGTGGTATTGGAAAAATATTGGAAATCATATCAAAATAGTGATATAATTTGCAGTTAATATATGGGTATTTGGTACTTTTTTGGAATTATTTTCATTAATTTTACTAAATTTATCTCTTTTGGATCGATTTAAATAATAAAGAATAAAAAATATAAAGTGATAACAAGTAAGTGTCTCGAGGAAAAAATAGAGGGAAAAGGGGGAATTTTTCTGAAGGCTTTAGGGATTGGCTTATGTATTCTACTTATCGATTTCCTCATAGTTCTGATTCAAGGTAAAATCAATTTAATAACAATGTATTCAGGAGTAACTGGACTAATATTCTTGGTTTTAGCCGCGTTATTTTCTGGTGCTTTTATTGATCCGGATTCGAGGAGAGGTGATTCATTTACAGATGGAAAGGAATCATTAGCCAGACATATTAAATGGTCCACCACATTTTTTAATATTGAACTAAAAATCAATACCAAAATAAGTTTGTACTGATAAAGACAACCAAATCTCTTTTTGTGAACTGTGACCCGAATGATGAACTTTTTAAAAAGGCCCTGTTAAAGATTTCTGTTGATTTGGATTTTCCTTGTACATCAACATAGCTCTTTAACAGAGCCTTTTAATAAAAACTATAGGCAAACCCGTTACAATTCCGGCTGTCTTTACTTCATTTTGATACCGGCAAGCTCTTTCCAATACTCACAGATGGTAATGAGTCCTTTATCGAAATTCTCCAGATGGAAATGCTCGTTCGGCGCGTGGAAATTCTCGCCCGGCAGGCCGAAGCCCATCAGTACGACCGGGACATTCAGCAGGCGTCCGAACCCTTCTACAATCGGAATCGATCCGCCCATCCGGGTGAGTGCAGGTGTTGCTTCGTATGCTTTCTCGTATGCGCGCATCGCTGCCTGGATGACAGGATGGTCATATGGTGTCTCGAACGGCCGGCCGGTATCCATGCGGGTTACTTTCACCTGCACGCCCGGTGGTGTATGTGCGTAAACATGCTTTTCAATTAGTTCCTGAATCTCTTTTGGGTCCTGGTCGCCGACCAGACGGCAGGACAGCTTGGCATGCGCCTCGGACGGCAGTACCGTCTTGATGCCTTCGCCCTGGAAGCCACCGTATATGCCGTTAATCTCGAGCGTCGGACGCGCCCAGGTGCGCTCCAGGAAGCTGAACCCTTCTTCTCCGTACAGCTCGCTTACATTTAATTCTTTCTTCAACGCTTCCTCATCGTATCGTAAATCGCGGAACGCCTGCTGTTCTTCTTCGGTAAGCGGTCTGACCCTGTCATAGAACCCCTCGACAGCAACACGTCCTCTCTCATCATGCATGGATGCTAAAATGGCGGCGAGAGCATGCAGCGGATTGGCAACTCCGCCCCCGTAAATGCCTGAATGCAAATCGCTGTTTGCGCCGCGGATATCAATTTGCATGGCGCATAAACCGCGCAGACTATAGCAAATGGCAGGTTTGCCTTTTTCCAGCATCGGCGTATCGGAGATAACCAGCACGTCTGCCGCCAGCCTATCTTTGTTTTGCTCCACGAACGGCTCAAGCGCCGGACTTCCGATTTCTTCTTCGCCTTCAATACAGAATTTTACATTGACCGGCAGCTTGCCCTCCGTTTTCAATAGCGCCTCCACGGCTTTGATATGCATGAAAATCTGGCCTTTATCATCCGTTGCACCGCGCGCGTAAATCTTACCGTCACGAATATCGGGTTCGAAGGGCGGTGTTTGCCACAGTTCCAGCGGATCGACCGGCTGTACGTCATAATGGCCGTAAATTAACGCAGTAATGTCGCTATCGGCATGTAACCAATCGGCGTATACGATCGGGTTTCCATCGGTCGGCATAATTTTCACGTTTTCAAGTCCGGCCGCCTGTAGAGAATCGGCCAGCCATTCTGCGGCGCGCTTACTATCCGGTTTGTGGGCGGAAAGGGCACTTACGCTTGGGATGCTCAGCAAATCCTTCAGTTCTTTAAGATGGGTGTTGCGATGGGTTTCAAGGTGGGTGCGGTAGGCGCTGTTCATGGCCTGTTCATCCTTCCCTTCGTGAATTTGTCTATGGCGGATCATCCTGTATTTAGCTTAGTACATCAGAGTGGATTTTTCAAAGCATGCGAACATGCCATAATTGGAACCCTACTATTTATAGGGATTATGCGAAAAATGCACTTTCGTTTTTACTAATACTTTAAATCAACATATAATAAAAGTAAGATTTCTAACGATAAGTGGTCAGATTCGCTGCGAGGTGATGGGCAATGATCATAGGCAAAGTCATTATCGTGGAGGGAAAGACGGATAAGAAACGTCTGGAGAAAATCATCGCAGAGCCTGTGGAAATTATCTGCACGCACGGAACGTTAAGTATGCGAAAGCTGGAAGACATCTATCATCAGGCCGGTGATGCCGATGTGTACATTTTCGTGGATGAAGATGCATCCGGCAAGAAACTGCGTTCCCAGCTTAGAAGTGAATTTCCCAATGCGGTTCACTTGTATACCCGCAGAAGCTATACGGAAATCGCCCGAACACCATACGAATATTTGATGAAAATTTTGCGTGACGCCCATATTCAAGTAAATGAGGCTGTCATTCTGTAAAAGACAAAAGGAGTAGTGGAGACACGAATGATAGAACAAATTCAAAATCGGATAAGTCAGCGCTCTTTCAATTTATTTGGATTTGCTCCACTGATGCGGGCTGCGGTTCTAATTCCGCTGGTGGAGAAGGATGGAAAACTTCATGTGCTATTCGAAGTAAGAGCACAGACATTGAAAAGGCAGCCCGGGGAGATTTGCTTCCCGGGCGGAAAAATTGATGAAGGAGATGAGAGCGAGCAGGCCGCAGCGATTCGGGAAACATGTGAAGAATTAGGCCTTGAGGAAAGCGACATCCAGATCATCGAGAGTTTGGGTATTCTTATTCCGCCGTACTCCTCTTCTATTTATTCGTTTGTCGGTAAAATTCATGATTACCAAAAGATTGCCCCGAACCGTGCCGAAGTAGAAGAAGTTTTCTGTGTTCCTCTTGAGTTCTTTTTAGAAGAAGAACCGGATGTCCATTATGTTCATCTGGCGGTAAAACCGGAAGAAAACTTTCCGTTCGAGCTAATCCCGCAGGGGAAGAATTACAAATGGCGTAGTACGAAACTCCCTGAATTTTTCTATCAATATGACGGAAAAATTATCTGGGGATTAACGGCAAGAATTCTCTATGAATTTGCATCATTGGTAAAATAATAGTGACAAAAAGCAGACCAAAATGTGTCAAATAAATGACATTTGGGTAAGAGTAAAGGTAAAAACACACCTTTACTCTTTTCGCTTCTACCAAGGTTTTTCCCCCTTTGCCATACATAATTTTACCGAGTGGTGCATATGTTCAAAACACTATACAAATGAGATGAAAATTGATAACATTTATATGGTATTTACCATGTAGATATTATTTCTTATACCTAAATTTTCATTTGTTCTGCTGCTGTATAGAACAAATGATAGAAGAAAGGAGTGTATTGTGTGGATTTCAGTTGGTTATTTCCCCCGGCCATTAATGACATGGCAAAGCAGGTCGATTCCTTGTTTTGGTTTATCGCAGCTATCTCTCTTTTCATCTTTGTCCTGGTTGAAATGCTTCTCTTTATCTTCCTTGTTCGCTACAGAAGAAAACGACCGGACAAACAGGGAATTGCGTTGCACGGGAACACGAAAATGGAAATCATTTGGACAGTAATACCTGCTCTTATTCTGGTCGCCATTGGCGTGTTTGGTTCACAGATGACGTACGCAATTCAGACCCCACCAAAAGATGTGTACACGATTAATGTAACGGGTTACAAATGGAGATGGGACTTTGAGTATCCAGAAGGATTTAAGACGACAAATAAGCTCGTCATTCCGGAGGATAAAAACGTCCTATTTAAAATTACATCCGCCGACATTATTCACAGCTTTTGGATTCCAGCTATGCGAATTAAACAGGATGCAGTACCTGGACGCCAAACACAGATCTGGTCCGGCCCAACTAAACAGGGCGAATACCCTATAGTATGCGCCGAATATTGCGGGACAATGCACTCGATGATGCTAGCGAAACTCAACGTGGTAAATACAGACGAATTCAATAAATTTGTGCAGTCCGGCGGAAAAGCCGGCGGTGGCGCCGCAGGTGGTCCTGGCGGCGAAGGGCAAGCGCTTGCCGAACAGAAAGGCTGTTTAAGCTGTCATGCTACTGACCAAAACAAATTGGTCGGTCCGGGATGGGGTGGCATGTTTGGCAAAGACGTGAAGCTGTCCGACGGCAGCACCGCTAAATATGATGAGAAGTA
Organism: Aneurinibacillus danicus; assembly: GCF_007991215.1. GTDB lineage: Bacteria > Bacillota > Bacilli > Aneurinibacillales > Aneurinibacillaceae > Aneurinibacillus > Aneurinibacillus danicus. Next base: position 39,491 of record NZ_BJXX01000015.1, on the reverse strand, counting down.
CATTGTAGAATCCATCATGGACCCTGCAGCGAAAATCCCTCAAGGTTATTCTTCACCAATGCCGCCGCAGCAGGTAACCGAGGAAGAAGCGAAGGCAATTGCTGAGTATATCGAAACCTTGAAATAGGGAGGAGTGAAGCGTATGGGAGCTACTGCCACTGCCGAAACGAAAAAGCCATCTTTTGTCAGAGACTGGTTGCTTACCGTCGATCATAAGAAAATCGGAATTATGTACGGCGTTGCGTGTTTGTTCTTCTTCTTTATCGGAGGAGCGGCGGCGCTCGTTATCCGTACTGAACTGCTGACACCGGGGATGCCGGATGTAGTGCCGCAGGCTGACATGTTCAACCAGATGTTCACTATGCACGGCTCCATTATGATTTTCCTGTTTATGATTCCGATGCTCACCGCAGCGTTCGGGAACTATCTTGTTCCGATTATGATCGGGGCACATGATATGGCGTTCCCGCGGATGAACAACTTGGCCTTCTGGTTGTTTGCGCTGGGCGGTGTGGTGTTCTTGAGCAGTTTTTATTTTGGAATGCCGGATATCGGTTGGACCGCGTATCCACCCTACAGTATCCAGTCGCAAGGTCTTGGCCTTGATATATGGGTTTTAGGGGTGCATATTTTAGGTATTTCTTCAATCCTTGGTGCTATAAACATTATTGTAACAGTATTTAATATGCGTGCTCCGGGAATGACATTCAACCGTCTTCCACTGTATGTATGGTCTTCATTAATTACAGCGTTTATCCAGCTGTTTGGTACGCCTGCACTGGCGGGCGCTATTACGACGTTGTTGTTCGACCGTCATTTCGGTACGCATTTCTACGATGCGTCCGCCGGCGGAGACCCGATGCTGTACCAGCACCTGTTCTGGTTCTATTCCCATCCGGCGGTATATATCATGGTGATTCCGGCGATGGGGATCGTATCGGAGATTATTCCGGTATTTGCACGGAAACCGATTTTTGGCTATCATGCGATTGCTTACTCGTCAATCGCCATCGGTTTCTTAGGTTTTCTGGTTTGGGCACACCATATGTTTGTGGCGGGCATGCCGCTCGCAACGGGGATTCCGTTCATGGTAACCTCGATGATTATTGCGGTGCCGTCCGCGATTAAGATTTTTAACTGGCTTGCCACGTTATGGCGAGGTTCCAACTGGTTTACCACGCCGATGCTGTTCGTTACCCTTGGATTCATAGGGATGTTTACCATCGGAGGACTTGGCGGCATCTTTCTTGCAGCGGTACCGGTTGATATGCATATGCATGACACGTATTTCGTTGTCGCCCACTTCCACTATGTATTGTTCGGGGGAAGTATGATGGCGGTACTGGCTGGTATCTTCTACTGGTTCCCGAAGATGACCGGCCGTATGTACAATGAGAAACTTGGCAAAATCGTATTCTGGATGTATTTCATTGGTACGAACCTGACGTTCTTCCCGATGCATTACATCGGTATGATGGGCATGCCGCGCCGCGTATTCCAGTACGACCCGGCTAATGGTATGCAGATTGCCAATCAGATTGCGACGTTTGGTTCGTATCTGGTTGGTGCAGCAGCAGTAATGATGGTGGTTACAATTGTAGTTTCTTTAAGAAGTGGTGCAAAGGCTCCCGCGAATCCGTGGGGCGCACAAACGCTCGAGTGGACGGTGTCTTCACCTCCGCCTGAACACAACTTTATCGAAATGCCGTATGTAACCGCTCCGCCGTACGAATTCGGCGAAGCAGAAGAAAATTATACGTCTCAAAAGTCATTTGGAGCGTAAAGAAGGGGTGTAACAATGGGATATCGCTTACCTTTCGTGACGACTATCGCCACCTTTCTGCTGCTGATTGCTGGAGCGCTCGTTGTAGGGTTTGACGCCGGATTGGCATGCTCCGACTGGCCGCTGTGCAACGGGCATATTATCCCGCCGTTAGAAGGGAAAATCATCATAGAATATACGCATCGCTTGTTATCTACCGGAATAGGGTTTCTTATGCTGGCCAATCTGTATTTCGCGTGGCGCAAACGAAAGGAAAGCCCCATTGTGCTGAAACTGGTTCTGCTCTCGTTTGTTCTGCTGCTGTTTGTGGCGGTGCTTGGCGGCATCAATGTACTGAAGAAGCTGCCGCCTGGCTTTACCGCAATGGATACAAGCTTTGCCATTCTTCTGTTCTCGACATTTGTCGTACTGACAGGAGTAACGCTTGCGAACTTCCGTAAGAAGCAGGGCGAATTCCGAGAGGACAGACAGGTTCGCGCCATGTTCAAACCGGCCCTGATCGCTGCGATTGCTATCTATATCGAATACGTGCTGGGTGCATTTATCAAACACAGCGACGCCGGTCAGGTGTGGGTAAACGGCAAAATGAATTTGCTGAATAATATCATTTCCACTCCGGCTATCGCGACAACGCTGATGTACGTGCATGTGTTTGCTACTTTGCTGATTGTATTCTCGTCACTGTGGCTGTACTTCTACGCGCGTCTGCGCAAAGTGATGAAGAACCAGGCAGTTACGCTGCTCATTCTGCTTGCGCTTCAGCCGATAACGGGATTCATCACGGTGGTGGCGCATCTTGCCGTTATTACGAATGTTATTCATATGACGATTGCCGCCCTGATGATGGCTCTTGCGGTGTTTATGGTCGTAGAAGCAAAATTGGGAGCAAACTTGCTCCTTACAGCCGACAAAGACAGCAAAGTCGTATCCGGCAGTAAACAATCAGCTGTAAATCTTGGCTAACGCTACTATATGCAGGGAGGTTTTGAAATGGGTACGCCTATTTCTGAAAAAAATATGTACGAAAATCCAGCCAGCCGTGTAATGGAGCCGGGTCCGCTTTCCGAAGCGAAACCGAAAGGCGACTGGCGCGATTATGTATCGGTAACGAAAGTTGGTATTGTAGTCTCTAACCTAATGACGCTGTTTGCAGGTATCTGGCTTGCCGCCGACGGTCCGCTTCCCGTGGATACGGTACTGATGGCGATGCTGGGCTCTGCGCTTGTAATTATGTCAGGCACTTGCCTAAACAACTATATTGATCGTGACCTTGACCAGCTTATGGCGCGTACGAAGACAAGAGCGCTGCCGGAAGGACGGTTAAATCCGCAAAATGTAATGATTATGGGCTTTGTTTTCGGAATTGCGGGTTCTGTCATTCTTCTTCTCATCAATACGCTGACGGCCGTACTTGGTCTTGTGGGTTTGTTCTTCTATGTTGTGGTGTATACGATGTGGACAAAGCGCACGACGACGCTGAATACGCTTGTAGGCGCTGTTTCCGGAGCGATGCCTCCGATGATGGGGTATGCGGCGATTTCCGGTACGGTTGACATGACGGCTTGGGTGCTGTTCAGCATCCTGTTCATCTGGCAATGCCCGCACTTCCTGGCACTGGCGATGCGCCGGGCGGAAGATTACCGTGCCGCAGGATTTCAGATGCTGCCGTCCGTTCGCGGATTTGCCGTAACGAAACGTCATATTCTCCGCTATACGGCCGCTCTTGTGCTTGTATCTATTATGCTGTACGCGCTCAGCGAGGTAGGTATGGTATATCTTATCGGCATGGCTGTACTCGGTATCGGATATGTCATCTTAAATATGACGGGTTTCTTTGCGAAGGATGATATCAAGTTTGCACGTAATTCATTCGTTTATTCGCTGGTCTACGTGATGATGTTTACGGTATTGATTTTGATTGACCGGGTATAATTTTCCGTCTTACGGCGGGATGGAGGAGGTATGAGCATGGCTGTGCATGCAGGGGAAGAACATGCGCCGAAGAAAGGCATCAAAGATAACGGCTTGCTGGGCGTATGGCTCGGATTGATTTCGTTTACGTTTACATTTGCCGTGTTTATCGTATCGAATGTGTACCTGCGCGGCTGGTCGCCGGACGTATTTAACGTTACGCTGCCGGCCGACGTACAGGATTTAGTCAATTATAATGTTCTTCTATTGGTGGCGCTGGGAGTGCTCACTCTGGCCGGCGGTATTAGCTACAAGAAGCGCAAAGACGGCCTTGCATTCGGTTTGCTTGCGCTGGCGATGATTGCCGCGATCGGCTATGTGGTGATTGACTGGTCCCTTATCCAGAGCTACCGGTCGCTTGGCCCGGCAGCCTGGACCGCCTATGTCATTGTGCAGGCGATTATGGAAATTCTCGTTCTTATTTGCATCGTGCTCTACCTCCGTGCGTTTTACTTCAAGATGCGGAACAATGAAAAAGCGCTTAATCGTTTCATCCCTGGAGCGACAGCTGTATGGATATATACAGTAATCATGGGGTTATTTGTTTTCATCCAATGCGATTTGATCGAAATCGGTCAGTTTGCCGAGTGGTGCGGGATTAAGCTCTCGCAGCTCGGTAAATTATAACGGGGAGGGAACGGCATGGGCATCATTTTTTATGCGCTTGGCTATATCGTATTTCCGTTCATTCTGTTTTTCATCTTTATGTACCTTTCCAGGCTGACAACGAGGGAATAGGACGACGGCAGAAGGAGTTGGGGGAGCCATGGCTTCGGTCTTGAAACGCTATTGGTTTGTCGTGGTAGCGGGCGTGCTTATCGCGGCGGTTCTCCTTACGATTGTCTATCAGTTATGGTGGGGGGCCAGCAAGCTTCCGACGCTTGATCGGGCCCCTTCCTTTACGATGTCGGACATGTACGGAAAACCCGTTGCATTGCGTGATTCCGATGGCAAGGTGCGCCTCGTTTCTTTCCATTATACACATTGCCCGGACGTATGCCAGGCAACGAATTTTAACTTGATCCGGGTACAGCAAAAGCTGAAAGAACAGGGCGTTCTCGGCAGTCAGGCGCTGTTAATGACAATCACGTTCGACCCGAAGCGGGATACCGGACAGGTGCTGCAGCAGTATACGGCAGCCCGGGGGATTAAGCCGGACGGCTGGATGTTTCTGCGCGGTACGCCTGAGGAAACCAAACAGGTTTTGGAAGGGTTTAAGGTGTTTGCAGAAGATCAGGGAAACGGCATCTTTATGCATTCGAACGAACTTTTTCTTGTAGACGGTAATCAAAACATCCGCGCCATTTATAAGATGGGCAGCGGTATGAACAATGAACAGATTGTCGATGATATTAACAATTTACTTGATGATTAGTGACGAAAACCTCTTATCGCAGGATAGGAGGTTTTTTATACTTAGGTTTGAAGAAAATACAGGAAGAGAAGAAAGGGGATACGAAAAGATGCAGTGGATTGAATACCAGCTTGTATTTCCGGCGGAGACGGATACGGAATCGGTCATGTATCTGCTCGGTGAAAAGGGATTTGCGAATAGCTGGGTAGACGCGCCCTTGGAAATTCTGCGCATTCCGGACGGCTACGATTATGCGGTGAAAGATACGGACGTTACCGTCATTACATATGAAGCGGTAGAAGAAGGCGCGGATATCGAAAAGGAGGCAGAACAATCACTCGCAACGCTGCACCGTGAACTGGCTCCGTTCGGCATGCGGGAGAGCAGATGGAAGGAACCTGAACTACAGCACGCAGACGATTGGAAGGCGCACTTTGATATTGAAGAAATATCCGATGAACTGGTATTAATACCTGTATGGAAAAAAGAAGAGGCAGCAGATAAATATTCGCAGCCATATCGGATAATATTTGAGCCCGGGGGCGCATTCGGCACGGGCAAGCACGGCACAACCCAGAGTTGCCTTCGTTTTATCGAGCAAATGAACCTGGAGAGAAAGAATGTGCTGGACATCGGTGCGGGATCGGGTATCTTGTCCATTTACTGTGAGATGCGCGGCGCGGCTTCTGTACTGGCAGTTGACATTAATCCATCTTCACCGTCAGAAATTGAATATATGGCTTCGTTAAATGGAGTGAGAGCTCCGGAGGTGTATGTGGGGGACGGCAACACTCTGCTTGGAGAATCGTTGTACGATCTTATCTTAATCAATATAGGAGGAGAAGAAGCGGTTCGTCAGGTGGACACCTGTCTTCGGCTTATTCGAGCGGATGGCATGCTTATCGTTTCCGGGCTTGTAGAATGGGCGGAAGCGGACGTACGGAAGGTGTATGAAGAGCGGGGATGCATTCTTAAGAAACGGCAGGTAGACGAAGAATGGATTACATTGCTATTTGAGGTAAAGAAATAAAGGGCCGTCATCTGTAATGATATATTGACATTTTTCGATAATCGCATTACTATCGTAGCAGAAAATTATTAATTCCGATTAAATAACTGGGGGATTAAACATGAAAAAAGTAGGCATACTTTTTATTTTTCTACTTATGTTTGCATTGACTCTAACTGCTTGCGGCGGAAACAATGCCGGACAGGAGCAGGGAGGCAAGCAAGAGCAAACAGGCGGCAGCCAGGAGCGGAAGGCGGACAATCTGCTGGCGCAAATTAAATCAGAAGGCAAAATTAAAATCGGAACAGAAGGTACGTATGCACCGTTCACGTTCCATGACAAATCCGGCAAGCTGACAGGCTTTGATGTGGAAATCGCCGAAGAAATTGCCAGGCGCCTCGGCGTAAAGCCGGAGTTTATTGAGACGAAGTGGGACGGCATGTTTGCCGGACTGGATGCAAAGCGTTTTGACATCGTAGTGAATGAAGTCGGAATCCGCGATGATCGAAAGAAGAAATATGACTTTTCCGACCCTTATATCGTATCCAAAGCCGTTCTTATCGTACACGAGAGCAATCATGATATTAAGTCGTTTGCCGATTTGAAAGGAAAGAAAGCCGGTCAATCGCTTACCAGCAATTTGACCGACATCGCGAGAGCAAACGGAGCGGAGATTGTACCGACGGACGGATTTAACCAGGCGATCGATTTGCTTGCGGCAAAACGAATTGACGCGACTGTAAATGATGGACTATCTTTCCTCGATTTGAAAAAGCAAAAACCGAAAGTGCCGGTTAAGAAAGTCGCTGAGCAGCCGAAAGGTTCACAGAGCGGTGTGCTGTTCCGCAAAAACAATCCAGAGCTGGTAGAAGCGGTAAATAAAGCGCTGGCCGATATGAAGAAAGATGGCACATACCTGAAGATTTCGAAAAAATGGTTTGGCGCCGACGTCTCAAAATAACAGGTGAAAGAGAATGGATGAACGAACCCAACAAATTATTACGATTCTCTTAGATTCTTTCTGGCCTATGCTGGTGGCGGGAATTAAAGTTACCATACCGCTTACTTTAATTTCTTTTACGCTTGGTTTAATTCTTGCTTTGCTTACGGCGCTTGCACGTATTTCGGGCATCAAACCGCTTGCGGCCATCGCACGCTTTTACGTATGGGTGATTCGTGGAACGCCGCTGCTTGTTCAACTGTTCATTATCTTTTATGGTCTGCCGAATCTCGGTATCACGCTTGATAGGTTTGTAGCGGCGGTTATCGGTTTCACGTTGAGCGTGGGCGCTTATAATTCGGAAATTATGCGGGCGGCAATCCTTTCGATTTCAAAAGGACAGTGGGAAGCAGCTTATTCTATCGGCATGACACGACGCCAGGCCCTAAAGAGAATTATTTTGCCGCAGGCGGCCCGTGTTACCGTGCCGCCGCTTGGCAATTCGTTTATCAGTCTGGTTAAGGATACATCGCTTGCCGCAACTATTACGGTAACGGAGATGTTTCAGACCTCCCAACAAGTGGTAGCAGCGACGTATGAGCCGCTCTGGATCTACATTGAGGTGGCCGTTATTTATCTACTGTTCAGCACCGTGCTTTCTGCCCTGCAGAACTCGCTTGAACATCGATTTGAACGGTATGTTCAGAAGTAAGATGGAGGCTGTGCGATGATTGAAGTTAAGAATCTGCATAAACGATTTGGAAACCTGGAGGTATTACAGGGAATCGATATGAAGGTGAAGAAGGGGGAAACCGTGGTAATTATCGGTCCCTCCGGCTCAGGCAAGACAACGCTGCTGCGCTGTTTGAACCTGCTTGAGATTCCTACTGCAGGCGAGATTACATTGGGCAATCGTCATCTCGTTTTTACAGAGAGCGTGAAGATTAAAGAACAGGACATAATTGCTTTACGGAAACAGACAGGCATGGTATTTCAAAACTATAATTTGTTTCCACATATGACGGCGGCAGAGAATATTATGGAGGGGCAGGTAACGGTGCTTGGCCGTTCCAGGGATGCCGCGCGTAAGAGGGCGCTGGAATTGTTGAGAAAGGTAGGGTTGGAGAACCGGGCGGAGATGTATCCGCATCAGCTCTCAGGCGGACAACAGCAGCGGGTAGGAATCGCACGTGCAATGGCGATGGATCCGGACGTCATTTTGTTTGATGAACCTACCTCGGCATTGGACCCTGAGCTTGTAGGGGAAGTGCTGAAGGTAATGAAAGAGCTGGCCGCTGAAGGAATGACGATGGTGGTTGTTACCCATGAGATGAACTTCGCCCGCGAAGCGGCGGACAAGGTGATTTTCATTGATGGGGGGCGCATTGTTGAAGAAGGGCCGCCTGAACAGATTTTCGAAAACACGCAGCATGAACGGACGATGCAGTTCTTAAGTAAGATAACGAATATATAAAAAACTGCTATGGTTTTGCAGCCGCAACCCCGGCGTGAAAATCATGGGAAGGGCGGCTGACTTTAGTGGTACGAAGGAAAAGAGAGGAGAGAACGAGACAATGATTTCAATGTGGAAAAAGGCGAATGCCTTTTTCTTCTCCGGCTCTTTTTTCTCTTCTTTCTTTTCGCATGATTTTCACAGAAAAAGAAGTCTCCTTTTTGTATCATTATGAAGATTTGCTGTTTGGGTTGAATTTTTCAAGCTCTTCATTTGTCGCAAACCGGCAGCCGCCGACGATAGGGGTACGGCGCAGGCGAATGGCTAGTAATTGCAGAAGCGGAATCAGTTCCGTGTATGTGCCCTCATCGAGTGTGAATTTGACACCGTATTCATAAATGCCCTGCTGATCACGCAGAATTTTACGTACAATATAGCCGGGAAGCTGTAAGGTCTTATTCATGATTTCTGTTTCGAATTCGAGAATAACCTGAGGGGTAGCAGGCAATCTCACATCAGAGACGAAGCGAAGCCCTCCCGGACTGATGTCCTCGATTAGTACCTGTGCTTTTCCGGTTTCAATGGCGTTTTCTTTAATGCGGATAATGGTGACATCGGAGCTAAGCGGATGGGGGAGCGGCAGACGAAAAAATTGGCGTCGATTCTGTTCTTCCAAAGCTGTTCACAGCCTCCTCAACTTTTTCTTGACTAGCAACGCTGTACCGTGATATATTCTTTTTGCATCGATTTTATATATTTTATGTAATAACTGCTTTTATTTTACCATCAAAATAGGTAAAATGTTGAATTTTTTTAGCGAATGTGGCAGAATCGGCAGACACGTTAGATCAGGATGTAGTGGTAGCAATGCCATGAAGTCGGATTCTCTATCTGCACCAGTATATTTCCATATATAGGGTACTTAAGTCGCTGTATAAGCGGCTTTTTTTCGTACGTATATAATTAAAAATGGACGAAGCGAGAGGTGAGAACGAGCGTGGAGGCGTTTGAAGAGTTTTCCGATTTGATGGAGCTGGCGGACATGATTACGGAGCGAGTGGGAAATCCGATTACCATTGAAGATATGAATCACCATGTGATCGCTTATAGTACGCATGGCGATGCAACAGATCCGGTGCGCGTTCAAACGATTATGAAACGTAAAGTTCCCGAAGAAGTGCTGATTCGCTTCTGGAAAGACGGGGTTATCCAGGCGCTCATGTACAGCGATGAGCCGGTGCGTGTACCCGCCGTCAAAGAAGTAGGACTCAACAATCGGGTAGCCGTGTCCATTCGCCGCGGCCAGGAAGTATTCGGTTACATCTGGGTACAGGAGGCGGTTCGACCTCTGGACGATAAAGATCTGGAAGTGTTGAAACGTGCGGCCCGCCTTGCATTGCCGCGCCTGTTGCACCGCAGGGATCGGCACGCCAAGCAGGAGGAGAAACGGAACCAGTTCTTCTGGCAGTTGCTCTCACGCAGTGCAGGAGAGTCCCTTGATATCGAGAAAACGGCAGCTCAGCTTCGTCTTCATCTGCCGCCTGTCATGGTGGTACTTATTCTGGAAACACGCTGCTCGGATGAACTGTGGAACAATATGCAAAAAGAACTCAGTTATCTGTTTAGCAATCTGGGTGAGTTTTTTCCATTCCGTTATCGTCCCTTGTGGACGTTTGACGACAGGCAAGTGATTGTTTTGGCTGGTTTGGAAGAAGGGGAGCGGGAGAGAGCGGAAGAGGCCAGTAAGACGTTTATTCACCAATTACGCAAGCGGCTTACGCGCCGGTTCGGCAGCGAGACAATGGCAGCTGCATATGGCGAGCCCGTCACCGATCCTTCAGAGGTGTGGCTCAGTTACCAGCAGGCTCTGGAAGTGATGCAGATTAAAAAAGCGCTGCCGGATGAACTGCAGACGGTGGAAGGGTATCAGGAACTGGGTATATACCGCCTGTTTCCAAGGCTTAAGCAGTGGAACCGACAGATGAAGTATCATAATCCCAAGCTTGAACGCATTCTGGCTTATGATACAGAAAATCAGGGGAATCTTCTTGAGACGCTGGAAATTTTTCTTGATAATACAGGAAAAATCAATCAAACGGCAAAGCAACTGCACATTCATCCCAACACGCTCGGCTATCGCCTGAAACGCATTTGTGAAGTGGGCGATATCGATTTGAACAATCCGAATGACCGTGTTATGCTGTTTTTGGATATTAAGCTGCGAAAATATAACAATTAAAGGAATCTCTTCAATCGAGGGATTCTTTTTTATTTCTGGGAAAACCTATAGATAAAGAATGAAGACGGTTTATGAAATACCCTGTTGTGGAAATCCACAAACAAGTAAAGGGAATTTTTAAGCTTTCATACAAAGAAAAATTCATTAAAAAGCCATAAAATATAAAATAAGTAGACATGCATGCAAACTGTATGGATAGACAGTGGGTTCCTGATGAATACAAGGAGGTTATAACGATGATTATTGGTGTACCGAAGGAGATAAAAAATAACGAAAACCGCGTAGCCATTACACCGGCAGGCGTAGCGACGCTTGTACAGGCCGGACACCAGGTGCTCGTGGAGACAGAAGCCGGACTTGGCAGCGGATTTACCAACGAAGAGTATATAAGCGAAGGCGCAAAAATTGTGGAAACAGCCGGGGAAGCATGGGCAGCCGATATGGTGATGAAAGTAAAAGAGCCGCTGGCAGAGGAGTTCCAGTATTTCCGCGAAGGATTGGTTCTGTTCACGTATCTTCACCTTGCTCCAGAAGCGGCACTTACCAAAGCGCTTGTAGAGAAGAAAGTAACGGCAATTGCATATGAAACCATTCAGCTTGACAACGGTGCACTGCCGTTGCTTATGCCGATGAGCGAAGTAGCTGGACGTATGTCCGTTCAGATTGGCGCGCAATTCCTTGAGAAATCTAAAGGGGGGAAAGGTGTACTGCTCGCCGGCGTACCTGGTGTAGATGCCGGTCGCGTAACGATCATCGGCGGCGGTATCGTGGGTATGAACGCGGCAAAAATCGCGCTGGGCATGGGCGCAAAAGTGACTCTGCTTGATATTAACCCGGATCGCCTGCGCCAACTGGATGACCAGTTCCAGGGCCGCATCCAAACATTAATGTCCAATCCGTACAACATCGCAAAAGCTGTAAAAGAAGCGGACCTGCTTATAGGTGCGGTTCTTATTCCGGGTGCGCGCGCACCTCGCCTTGTTACGGAAGAGATGGTAAAAGCGATGGAGGCGGGTTCTGTTATCGTGGACGTAGCTATTGACCAGGGCGGATCCATTGAGACGATTGACCGCGTAACGACACACAGTGAACCGACTTATGTGAAGCACGGCGTGGTTCACTATGCGGTAGCCAATATGCCGGGCGCCGTAGCCCGCACATCTACAATGGCGCTAACTAACGTAACGGTTCCGTATGCGCTGCAAATCGCAAACAAAGGCTATGCAAAAGCATCGCTTGAAAACCGTGCACTGGCTCGCGGTATCAACGTAGTGGACGGCAAAGTAACGTACAAAGCGGTAGCTGATGCATTGGGCTATACGTATGTAGACGTAAACGATATTTTAAATAACGGAACGGTAACTGTATAGTAACGGCCTTAAAAAACGATAGCACCGCACCTATGCGCCGGTGCTATCGTTTTTTAGCAAACCACCATGGCTTTTCAGCCGCAACCCCGATATGAAAGTGATGGGAAGAGCGGTTGATTTTTTGGATATGAAGGAAAAAGATTTAATGGAGAAAATGCTTGATTTTCAATTGGTTTTTTTATAAAATAGAACTTGTCGGTGATGAGCTCCCATAGTTAAACGGTATAACAGGCCACTCGTAATGGTCAATTCGTGGTTCGATTCCGCGTGGGAGCACTGCCATGAAACCCTTGATATCACTGGGGTTTGAAAAGAAAAAGGCTGTCCTTTTGGACAGTCTTTTTTTGTGCTTGTGTGCCAATAGTGTGCCAACTTGATTTTTTGTGTGCTATCTCTTCCACGAATTAATCATGTTTTGATTGATTAATTTTCGTGCATCCACCATGTCGAGAAGTTCGTCGTGAGGTAAGCATCCGTCTTTATCGGAGTAGAACAGTGTAATGTGCACACCTTCTGATTTAGCGATTTCAACTGCTGGCAAGAAGTCGCTGTCACCAGTAAGCAAGGCAGCGTGCGTAATTAACCGTTTTGTGCTATGCATAACTAAATCAGTAGCAAGATAAACGTCTACGCGTTTTTGTTCGTAGATGGCTCTTCCTTCATCATCAATTCCCCGGAAAGCAAGTTTTCCTTCCCGTACCGTGAAGCAGTCTAAACGATTTAATTTTCTAAAAAATTTTTGCGCATTTGAGAATTGAGATTTTTCCTCTTCGGTAGGTTTCGAAGATTGGAAAGGCAGACAGTGGTAATAGTATGCTCTGATAAGAGGATGATCGGCAGCCATAGTCTCTCCAAGTTTGCTGTAATCAATTTTAGCTCGTCCGAATTTCATCAAAACATTATCTAAATATCCTCCATCAATAAATAATGCAATCCGATTTGACAAACATCTCCCCCCTAATTTAAGCACGAAAAAGGAGGATGCCGAAACATCCTCCTTTTTCCGTTCTCTTGTCCTACCATCCTTTAAGAACAGTAGCGATTAATTCTGTTTATAGTATACACATTTTTGTTGACCGAGTAAACATATTTTTCTTCGTTTGGTTTTGTTTAGTATTGTTGAGTATTGTTGCATAGGGTTAACCGAAGAGCATGTTCTCCAATTTTTCGGCAGCCTTTTTCTGCATATCTGATAATACGTGAGAATACGTGTCAAGGGTAAGTGTGATGCTTTCGTGACCCAATCGCTCGAATACCATCTTCGGGTTTTCGCCAGCTGCTAAGAGAAGGGTAGCGCATGTATGCCGCAAGTCGTATAACCGGATATTTTTAAAGCCGGCATGCTTCAATAGAGGCTTAAAACTGTGATTGGTTAGGTTGCTCAAATTCATTGTCTCCCCGTTATCTACAGCGAATACAAAATCGTGATTGTGGTATGCTGCACCTAACTTGAGTCGTTGTTCTGTTTGACGAATCTTATGCTCTTTCAGTACGTCAATCGCTGTTTCCGGAAGGGGAATGGTACGCCGGGAGCGTGATGTTTTCGGTTCATCCAGGCGCCAGCCTTTGCCTTGCCGAACAACGTGCGCTGAATGTGAATTTTACCATCTTTGATGTCTCCCCATTTCAGTCCGAAAGCTTCGCCTGGGCGCATACCAGTCGTCAGCAGCAGCATATAAGTGCATGCCGGCGATCGTATACGGCTGCCTCAAGGAAGATGCGTGCTTCTTCTGGTGTAAGGACATTCATTTCTTTCCGTTCCTTGCGAGGTAAAACCACATGCTCACACGGATTCTTCGGGATCATGCCCCATTTTACTGCTTGAGACAATGCCGATGAAAAAATGACGTGCGGGCGTCGAATCGTGGCAGGAGCAATCATGCTCTTCTTGGTACGCTTTATACACAGATTGGATGGTAAGTGCATTCAGCTTGTTCAACTTGTATTCTCCTAATGTAAGGACGAATGTAGAGACGCAACTCCTTTTTTGTATCCTTCAAATGTCTGCGGACGAACCTTTCCCTTAGCTGACGTTTCCAGCCAGTGATCGAGGTGTTCGTTAACGGTCATCTTGGCCGGTTCCTCAAACGTCCCTAAGTCTTTTTCGCGCAATACAGCATGTGAACTACTCGCCACTTAGCTAACGCTTGAAGTGGGAGCTTCTCAACTCCTCGACGAAAGTACTCTTTCGTCTCCTTGAGCGTTACTTCGGACAGTTCCTGCCCTAGATGTCCGACGATTCGGGGTTCTTTCTTACCTTGGATATTTTACGCATGGAAGGATTAGCTTGGTTTTCGCATTTTTATTTCTCCATGCAACCCTATATATCCAGTTATCAAAGAACATCATAGGTTGATTTTATCAAAATGTCGGACAATTGAACAGGCAAAGCCTGTCCTTGTCCGAAGCCAATTCATCTCCCACTTTCACTGGTGCTGTCGCACCTTCACGTTTAGAAGCGGGAGACTTCTTGGCTGAAAAGTTAAATACAAGCATGATAAACGTGTACGTGAAAGGGGATAAAGTATAGCGTCCCTCTCCTCATTCTTCCCTCTCTTTTCCTTCGTACCACAAAAGTCAGCCTCTCTCCCATCATTCTCATGACGGGGTTGTGTCTGAGATGCCATGATGGTTTTCTGTTGACCATTGGCGACTTTTCATGTTCTGTTCCCCTGGTTATACCGAAAGGAATACCTTTACGCATTTTATCGTCAAGTTTTAGATTGGCGCGCTATAAAAACAATTTCATAGTATAGTATTACTATAGAAACGAAATAAAATTAATACTATTTTACTATTTACTGAACTTTTGTTAAAATGTTTATGACGTAGTCAACGTGGTAAAGAGAACAAATGGGTTAAAATTTTTTTGAAATAAATATAGAATATTACAGTAAAGTGATGGTTAATTTTACTTAAAATACAAATAAATAAGTTCGAGTTTTAGAAATATTACTTTTTTATCTTGTTATAAAGGGATGATAGAAAGTGCGGTATAGACGAAACGAAGGTTTCAGAATCGAATTTAACTCACCTGTAAATGCAACATTTCAAATCAAGCGTTCTGATAACCATGACCAGTCATTAGATGATGAAAAAGGTAAGATATTTATTCATGATATGAGCTTAAAAGGAGCCAAGCTGTCGACGTCTACACCAGCACAATTGAAAAATATTGGAGATAGAATTAAAATTCATTTTACGCTAAATGAGGAGACATTTTCTTTAGAGGGTATATTGTATGGAAAAGAGAAATAAATAAAAAATGGTTCTATGGTCTTTCTTTTAATGAGGAAAGTTATTCACAGCGTGAGTTATATGATGAATTGAAAACATTTGTTCATAACAATAAAGGCCATATAGGAAATTAACTATATAAACAATAGGAGAATTCAGAAGTAAATATGCTTTTATTTGGATGTAAAATTGCACAATCACATATTATCTTAAGATAAAGGAGCAAAGAAAAGTTACCTGTATTTGGGCGCTTGGGTAGCTTGGAGCTAGTAGCGCAACCGACCAGCTTATAAAAACTGGTCTTTTTTATTGAGGAAAAGGAGAAAAGAAATTATGCTCAGAGAATTTATTGCAAATGGTTCGCTCATTATATCAGGTTTATTTCTAACTGGGCATTTATTCAAGCATTATCCAATCCATTCTGCTGTATCGATAAAAGAAAAAACGCTGGTAGGTATGTGCCTGGGTATAGTAGGAGTTGGGCTTATGTTATTTTCCATTCATATTTCTCCTACTACTATTGCTGATTTACGTCATATTCCTGTTGTTATTGCAGCGCTATATGGAGGAGCGTTACCTTCTATTTCCTCCGCCCTTATCGTCATTGCGGGAAGGCTTTTTTTATTTCCCTTCAGTCAAGCTTCAATTGTAGCATCTCTGGGTATGCTTATCATCGGTGTCGTTTGTGGAGAATTTTATAAAATGAAACTTTCATCAAAAGTAAAATTTTGGATAATGAATATTTTTTCATTGTTTATTCTCAGTATCGCCTTATTTATAAATGTCGATGACAAGAGTATTTATTTAGAAATTATTTTGTATCATTGGACCATTTCTGTTGCCGCTGGCTTTGCTTCTTTATATGTTATTACCTATATAAATAACTATAACCAGATGGTTCAAACATTAAAAGAGCAAGCAACGACAGACTTTTTAACCGGATTACATAATGTACGTCAATTCGATCAATTATTTTATCATTATATTAATGATGCAAAAAAACATAATAAACATCTTTCTCTTTTGCTAATTGATATTGATTTCTTTAAAAACATTAATGATACATATGGACATCTGGAAGGGGATAGAATCTTAAAAGAAGTTGGGGAGATTCTTTGCCGTACTTCTCGTAGCATTGATATTGTTTCGAGAAACGGAGGAGAAGAGTTTTCTATTCTTCTTCCCAATTGTTCTTATTCGCATGCTTTAGAAGTTGCAGAGAGGATCCGTTCAGGTATTGAACAGTATACTTTTATACTCAGCAACGGAATGAAGATTCCTGTTACAGTATCGATAGGGGTCGCCACTTATCCAGACACAGACAGTGATGATTTATACTATCATGCTGATCAAAAGCTTTATCAAGCAAAAGAAAATGGAAGAAATAGGGTGTGCTAGAGTTGCTTAAAAAATGATCCAACACCAAAATAAAACTCCCTGCTCTTTAGCCCCCTAGAGAAGTTGGACACTAAGAGTGTGTTTTGATTGCACTTATGGTGACAGAGGTAAAAAACAAGTGGTGAAAGAAGCAAAAGAAATCGGAAATCTAGCAGCTGTTGCTCGCCGGTATGAGTTATCGGCTAACATCTTGATATTTCCCCAATGATGAACGAACAAATAAAAAGGCTAGAAGAACGGGCGAAATGGCGTCAAAAAAAGCCGCAATGCACAAGGGTACATTAACGGCTTAGCACTTATCAAATGTTCGCACAAACAGCATACCACACGTTCGCGTGTGATGGCAAGCTTAAGGAAGACCACATAAAAAACGGACAGATAAATTTTATATCATAATTGAAATTGACGTATCATGCCCGGGTGAACCTATAAATTTCCGGGTTTTGAACTTTTTGTGATGTCTTTTTTGAAGCAGCGCACGCCACAATTCAGGTTCAGTGTATGCGGTCTGACAACGCATTTTTTTGGCGAACCGTATTTCACTTATGAAAAGAATCAAATCGATTGCCTGGTTACATAGAAAGTGCGGTGGGCTAGCGGGGTTCAACTTTAGTTCTACGGATTCAAAAACAGGAAAATTCCATGACTCTAGACATCTTTATCCGATAAACGAATATAAAATACAAGCGGATAAAGCGGGGAGTTAATTAATGAGGGAATTAGATAAACTAGACAAAGAAATAATAATGCTGCTACAGGAAGATGCTCGTTATTCCAATACCTTTATCGCTCAAAAATTAGAGGTAAGCGAGGGGACTGTTAGATCAAGGGTTAATCGAATGTTGGAAGAGCAGGTATTTGAGTTTGTTATACATAGCAAGCCAGAGAAAATTGGACTAAGCGTATCAGCCATTATTTTTATTTGTACAGAGCTTGGTTATCAAGATAAAGCGGCCAATGAACTTAGCAGACAACCTGAGGTAAGGTTTGTAAGCGTTTTTTCAGGTCCGTATGATTTAATTATCCAGGCGTACTTTTCATCTAATGATAAGCTCGTGGAATTTATCAATCAAAAATTAAGTAATATAGAAGGAATTTCGTCCGTTAGTGTATCCATTGAGTTGAAAAAATATAAAGATAGCTTTAATTATGCGGAATTTTAGGATGAAGGGAAGCAGGAAGAATGAAAAAAAGATTGTGTATCACTCCCTGTGGTGCGGCCAAGATATGGGACAAGCACCCGGAATTGGGGGGCGTCCAGGCAAAAGATGCTTATATCAGTCCATTTGGTACGGCCTGTCATACATACGCTGATATATTCTTCGAACATTGGGTCATTCTTTCAGCGAAACACGGCTTTTTATTTCCGACCGACATTGTTCCAGGCAATTATGACCTTGCTTTTAATTCCGGCAGCCCGGACGTTATTACAGTAGAAGCTCTTAAGCAGCAGGCTGCAGAGAAGGGGCTTGATGTATTTGAGGAAATTGTCGTCGTGGCCGGGAAAAAGCACATCAAAGTTGTGCAGCAAGTATTCGGTGCTAACAGAGCGTACCGCTTTCCGCTTCAGGGCTGCAGGGGCATCGGGTACATGCTGCAGAAATTGAACGACGCTATCCAACAAAATAAGGAAATCGAGGGCGAATAAAAGAGCAGGTTATAATCTCCTATTGAATTGCAGGAGATTTTTTAGCTATAATTAAACAGATTAAGTTAATGCGAATAATAAACATTTTGGTTTATTTGCATATAATGAAGGAAAAATAGGAGGCGCTGTCATGGAAGAACGTGACGTGCAATTTAATCATGTGTTTGAACAATGGGCCGATGAATACGACCATACGGTATATTCCAGGGAAGGAGAATATGCCGAGGTTTTCGAGGGATATGAACAAATTCTGCAGCAGGTGGTAGACGAATTGAAGCTGCCCCCGGGCAGTCGTGTGCTTGAGATTGGGGTTGGAACCGGCAATCTGACCGAGCGGCTGCTGAAGCAGGAGTGGGAAGTGTACGGCATTGATCCGTCTCCGGATATGCGAAGCATTGCAGAACAGAAACTGCCGGATTTTACGGTTAGGGACGGACACTTTCTCTCGGTCCCTGAGGAGATCGGCCAGGTGGACGGTATCGTCAGCACATACGCGTTTCACCATCTTACGGATGAACAGAAAGCGCGTGCCATCCGGCAGTTAGCCGATAGGTTAAACGAAGAGGGTGTCATCGTGTTTGCAGATACGGCATATGCCGACGAAGAAGCCAAGCATGCCATCCATCAGCGGGTCAGAGAGCAGAAAGCGTTCGCATTGCTAGAAGATTTAAAGACGGAATACTACACACAGGTGCCGATTCTGCAGCGTATATTTGAGGCGGCGGGGCTTGTATTTTCCGCCCGTCCCTTGAATCGGTATGTCTGGTTATTTACTGGGAAAAAATCATGAGGAAAGAAGGAGAGAAAGAGGAAATGAGATCCAGGGAAGAAAAAGGCCCTTGCCTTTTTCTCCATTGAAATCATCCCCTCTCTCTCCTCTCTCTTTTCCTTCATGCCGCAAAAGTCAGCCGCCCTTCTATTGATTTTCATGCCGGGGTTACGGCTGAGAAGCCATGGTGGTTTTGTATGCCAAGTTTCAAATGGTATATTATGTGGAATTTTGTAGAAAAACTATAGTTGATTTAGCAAAAGCCTACATAAATAATCGTAAAGTCCCTCGTTCATTTAAAAAAATTAAGGTACATTGGATAAGGAATACAGACTGCAACAAGACGATATACACCGCGGAGATAATCACATTAATTACAGTGGACCTATATACATATCTATACCATTTTGGACTGCGGGAGAAAACGACATGGCAGCATACTGGAGTTATTTTGGGATCTTTATGCTTTCTCTTATCGGATTGGGGCTGTTTTATCG
Source organism: Aneurinibacillus danicus (assembly GCF_007991215.1). Classification (GTDB taxonomy): domain Bacteria; phylum Bacillota; class Bacilli; order Aneurinibacillales; family Aneurinibacillaceae; genus Aneurinibacillus; species Aneurinibacillus danicus. Next base: position 19,823 of record NZ_BJXX01000015.1, on the reverse strand, counting down.
CAATACGGTAAAGAACAGAATGGTGTCTTTTTATTTTTTGTTTTTTGCGTTTACAACGTACAGCCTTCTTTGCAATCTATATTTTCACCTGCCGCAAAGTGGTTATTTTATAACCTTTTATATAGCTCAAAGTTGGTTCGTTTTCTCCTACCTATTAAAAAGCAAGAAACGTCGGGAGCCGGTACGTAAAAAGCAGCGGGCAAAGATACCGGTTTCATTCCCTCAAGAAGAAACAAAAAATTATGCTGCGCAATGAGCGTAAGACATTGTAAAGATGGAGCGGGATAACAGTGCCCGCTTTTTTTTCTGTGAAAATCATGAGAAAAGAAGGAGAGAGAGGAAATAAGCTCCAGGGAAGAAAAAGGCGTTCGCCTTTTTTCTCATTAAAATCCTCTCCTCATTCCTTTCTCTCTTTTCCCTCGTACCACAAAAGTCAGGCGCCTTTCCCACGATTTTCATGTCGGGGTTGCGGCTGAGATGCCATGGTGGTTTTGTTTATAGCGTACGACCGGTGCTTTCGATAGAGAGTACGCTCGAAGCTATCAGCTTTTTCTTCAGGAAATGAAGATAGAGCACGAAACCGAGCAGAACCAGACCGACCGTCACAATCGAGACGGGAGCGGTGACGCCTGCTCTGGTTGCGCCTGTATAGATGCCCATGCCGATCAGCATCATCGTATTGTTAATGAAATTCTGTACTGCGATTGCTTTCCCTGTCCCGCTTAATTTATGTCCTTCATCCTGCAGCACCGTATTCATCGGTACGATAAATGCGCCACCCATAAAGCCGATCGCCATCAGCACCGCAATTGTCAGATACAGATCGGACATGAAAACCGAAGCAACGACAAGGAGAGCCATCATGAGGCCATACAGGTATGAGCGATAATACTTGTGCGCCGGGATTAAATACGGGGTCGCAAGCGAGCCGATAATGATACCTACGCCCGTTACAGCGACAAGCATCGAAATTTTGTCCAGCGACGTGATGCCCAGCATGAGCGGAATCCAGGCGATAAATGCAAAGCGGAGCACCGTGGATGACATCCAGAATGAACTGGTACCTACCAGGGAGAACCGGCATTTTGGATTCGAGAAGAACAGCTTCACATCAGAAATAAAGTTCCTAAGCGCTCGGTTATAGCGAATGGATGAATTCCCTCCCGTCCTGGGGATTGCGAATGTTCCGGCGATGGAGACGAGGTATAGTCCGATACAGACGGCCATCGACCAGAACAGCGAGTATTCCGCAAGCATCCCTCCCGCTACTGACCCGGCGAGAATAGCAAAAATTGTATATCCTTCAATTTTGCCGTTTGCCTTGAGCAGAGCCTCTTTGCTGTTAGTCAGCTCGGGTAGAATACCGTATTTGGCCGGGCTGTATGTTACGGCACCGATACCGACCACCAGATAGCTAAGTACCGGTGAGAGTCCGGTCATCATCAGAAGAATGCCGGTAGCTTTGACGGTATTGCCCACAAGCAGAACCCAGGACTTGGCGTTACGGTCGGCGAATGGCCCGACGAATGGAGCGCATACGACATACGCCAGCAGAAACGCTGATTGGACCAGCCCGATATAGAAACCGGGATACCCCTCCTGGCGCATGATGGCAAGCACGATAAAGATAATCATGTTGTCCGCAAAAGCGGACAGAAACTGTGTAAAATACAGAGCTTGCAGCGGTGGGATTCGCATCATTCGTTTCCTTTCTCAGGACTCTGCCCATTGTTTTAATGTGGCGTGCTCAATTTTATTTTTTAGAAAATTATACCAACCGACGCGTTTTTCTACAATTCTTTTTCGTATATAAGTCGAAAGTTTGTAGGTTTTTGCCTATTTCTGTAGGTTAAATACACAAACAAAATGAACAAAATTATAACAAAATGAACAAAAATTGTTTTTTGTTTTTTTCAAAAATAAAATAATGTTCAGAAATGAAAGCGCTTCACAGTATAAAAAAGGAAAAAAGTTATACTTGAAGCAATATAAAAGAAATGGGTAAGAGGGGGAAAAAAGTTGAAAAAAGTAGTAGCAGTACTCATGACGATTGTGATGGCGGTCCTGCTTGCGGCCTGTGGCGGCGGAGAGAAAAAGGCGGCAGATGCTAAACCGGCGAGCGGCGGCGAAGAGAAGAAAGACGCCATCGTCATCAAATTCTCGCACGTTACTTCGGTTGACAGTGTAAAGGGAAAAGCGGCACAGAAGTTCGCTGATCTGGCGGCAGAAAAAACAGGTGGAAAAGTGAAAGTTGAAGTCTATCCGTCTTCGCAGCTATATGGTGACAAAGAAGAGCTGGATGCGCTCGTATCCGGAAACGTGCACATGATTGCGCCTTCCGTTACCAAAATGGTAAAGCTCGATCCGCGCTGGCAGTATGTGGACATGCCCTTCCTGTTCAAAGATCGTGAGCACGCTCTGAAATTCTTTGAGAGCGACCTGGCAAAACAACTGCTGAACAGCGAACAACTGGTAGGCAATGACATTATGGGTCTGGCTTTCTGGGAAAACGGATTCAAACAATTCACAAACAACAAAAAGCCGCTGAAAGCACCGGCCGATTTCAAAGGCATGAAATTCCGTGCACAAGCAGGTAAAGTGCTGGAAGGACAATTTAAAGCGCTGGGAGCAGGATCTGCGACAATTGCATTCGGTGAAACGTATGCGGCTCTGCAGCAGGGTACGGTAGACGGACAGGAAAATACATTCAATAACATTGACACGCAAAAATACGAAGAGGTACAGAAGTACCTGACAGTGAGTAATCATGGACGTCTTGACTATGCGATTTTCGTAAACAAGCCGTTCTGGGATAGCATGCCGGAAGAGGTTCGCACAAAAGTGGAAGAAGCGCTGAAAGAAGCGACCGAGTATGAATGGAAGCTGGCTAGTGAAGACAACGACAAGAGCTTCGAAAACCTGAAGAAATCCGGCAAAATGCAAATTACTGAGTTAAACGATGCTGAGCGCGCTGAGCTGGAAAAAGCGCTGCAGCCGGTATACGACGAGTTCAAATCCGTTATTACGCCTGAATTAATCGATGGAATTAAAAATCTGAAATAGAGTTAGAGAGAAAGGGCACTACGTCGTTAGTGCCTCTTCTTCTGTAAGAAAGGGGGAACAAAAATGAAGGGCTTGAAAAAAGCGTGGGACTTATTCGAAGATATTGCAGCTAGTTCATTTTTGTCCGTTGGTATCGTTCTTATCTTTTACGGTGTGCTAATGCGCTATATTTTTAACGAGCCGAAAGCCTGGGTGGAAGAGGTGGCCAACTATACAATCGTATGGGGCGCACTGCTGGGCGTTCCGGTAGCTCTACGCAATAATCACCACATTCAAGTGGATATGCTATACGATAAACTGCCGCGCGGAATGCAGCGTGTGGTAGATATTTTTGCAAATCTCATGGGAATTCTATTTTGTGTCTTTTTTACGTATTACGGTTATGTTTTGGTGGCGAAGCGGTATACGTCCGGCATGGTATCGATGGACGTCGGCATTCCGATGTGGATAGTCTATTTGATTCTTCCTATCTCCGGCATCATGTTTCTGCTTCGCTTTATAGAGAAACTTATTCAAGCGATTCGTGGAGAGAAAATCGTAAATACGGTTGACATGGTAGAGATTCCAAAGGAAAAGGAGGATGCACCGCATGGTCCTCACGCTGTTTAGTAGTTTTCTCATCCTTATGCTGCTGCGGGTACCGATCGCCATCAGTCTGGCTTTGGCTACTGTAGCCGTATTGATGCAATCTGATTTTAATATGAACATGGTGCCGCAGCGGATGTTTGCGGCGCTCGATTCGTTCCCGCTGATGGCGATTCCGGGTTTCGTGTTAGCCGGTGTTATTCTGGCACGCGGCGGGATTTCCAAGTATTTAATTGAGGCCTTGCGCAAATGGGTGGGGCATCTGCCGGGCGGGCTGTCTGTCGTCACGATTCTTGCCTGTATGGTATTTGCGGCCATTTCCGGTTCCAGTCCGGCGACGGCTGCCGCGATCGGATCGATCATGATTCCGGCGATGGTCAGCGCGGGCTATGATAAAAAGTATGCAATGGGTCTTGTGGCTGCATCAGGTACACTGGGTATTCTGATTCCACCAAGCATCCCGCTCATTATCTATGGCATTACAGCTGAGGAATCCATTGGGAAACTATTTATGGCTGGTGTTATTCCGGGTCTATTGTTAGGCGGTGTGCTGATTATATCTGCTATTTTTTATGCTCGCAAACACGGCTACGGAAGCGATGAAAAAGCTTCTATGGAAGTTCGGATGAAGACGTCATTGAAAGCGTTGTGGGGTGCGTTTCTGCCTATCTTAATTCTGGGCAGCATTTATACCGGTGTGGCAACGCCGACAGAATCGGCCGTTATCGCAGTTGTATATGGCTTGATCGTTTCGGTTGTGATTTACCGGGAAATGGGACTTAAGGACGTTCGCCCGATTCTGGTAGAAACGATCAATATTACGTCGATGATTTTCCTGATTATTGCCGCTGCCAGCCTGTTTGGTCTGTATCTGACCAACGAACAGGTACCGCAGCAAGTAGGGGCATGGATCGCGGAAAGCGATATGAACAAGTGGACGTTCTTCCTTATCGTCAACATTTTGTTCTTTATTATGGGAACCTTCCTGGAAGCGGTCTCGATTATTCTGATTACGCTGCCGATTTTGCTTCCCATTATTGATCATCTCGGCATCGATCCGATTCACTTCGCCATCGTCATGACTGTAAATATGGAGCTGGCGATGATTACGCCTCCGGTCGGTTTGAACCTGTTTGTCGTGGGCGGTATCGCAAAAGAGAAGCTTGAAGTCGTCGTGCGCGGGGTGATTCCTTTTATCATTTTATTTCTCTTCGTACTGGCGTTCTTCGTTATCTTCCCGCAGCTCTCTCTCTGGTTGCCGAACATGATGCAGTAGTATATTGCATGAAAAAAAGACGAGAGTTTATACATTCAACTCTCGTCTTTTTTTCATTCTAATTTAAAATAGAAAGAATGTAAGACGTAAACATAATCCAAATCAAATCCAGACAGGCCAGCACAATGGTTGTGATGGAAAGCTCCAGGAAAAATGAATTATGGGCCAGATATTTCCGGATAGGCGCGATGGTCGAAGCTGCCAATACAAGGCCGGTTAGCACTGTGCCCCATTCCAGAAAAACGAGCAACGTACCGTATGATGTAAATGAAGAGAAGAAAGACAGCAAGGAAAATAATAAGGAACAAAAGACCAAGAGAAGACTGATGAGAGTTCTGGCGGATACTTTTTTTTCTATAAGATCCACGCGAGCCATGTGACTCCTTCCCCCTTTTATAATATATAATTTTTCTCTATTACATTACCCCTTTATTTAGTAATATAAAACATATTATGGTAGTGTTTTTAAATAATAGGACATAGGTATAGAGGAGGGGGAAAGGTATGAGAGAAGTAGCAAAATCTCAATGGCTCTTCTTTCCTCACGATTTTCACAGAAAAGATATGCCGGTTAACCTGGCATGTCTCCTTCTTCTTTTTTTGAAGCAACACCGGCGGTCAGGCAGAAACGCATCGCTTCTTCAACCGGTGTATCGATAAATTCCACCCGTTCGCGCGGATAGAGACGCAGCTCACCGCTGACCTGCAGTGCATGTGGCACGTAGACTGCGATATAAGACGTATGCAGATGAAAAGCGGTAACGTCTTCCGTAGTGAGAAACCCAATCCGTTTTCCTCCGTCTTCGTGCGTAACAAGCACAACCTGGGAAAAGGCCCGCTTTTCTCCAATAAGAGAATGTATAGTATCTTTCACCATGCTATAAATTGTTTTTAAGCCGGGAAAACGCGCGATTAATCGCTCCGTCCATTCAAGCAGCTTGCGGCTCAGCCAGAGCTGGCTTATGAATCCGATGGCGATAAGAAGCGTAACCGTGACTATGACACCCAATCCCGTAATCGGAGGCAAATTCATGGACAGTAGAATTTGCTTGCCGAGACTGTCTACAAGCTTGAAGATATAGACCAGAATATAGAGGGTAATGCCGATAGGCGCCATTACGAGCAGGCCGTTTAAAAACCAGGTTACTAATCGTTTCATACAGGACATAGTCTCCTTCTCAGAAATATCGGCATAAGCATATCATTTTTTCTTGCCTTTCGCATCCTGAAAAGCAAAAGTATCTGGTAGTCACAGTATATTGTGACTGGATGACATACTATTCTGCGTTATAATAGTAATGAATATACAGTCCTTACAGAGTTTACAAGTCGAAGGAGAGAAAGAGACATGCGCCATGTTAGTTTAGATAGCCTGGAAGCGGGGCAGGTTTTGGCCAAAAGTATTTATGCAAGTGACGGACGAACGCTGCTGAGCCAGGGAGTGTTGCTGACGCCGGGAATGGTAAATAAGCTGCACCGCATCGGCGTCACCATGGTTTATATAGAGGACAGCCGATTTGAAGACATCAAAGTGGAAGAAGTAGTTTCAGAGGAAACGCGCCGTGAAGCGATTTCTCATGTCTCCAATATATTGGAATGCGTACAGGAAGGCAAAAACTTTGACACAACGGCCGTGTCCAAAACGATGACGAATATCATTGAAGAGATTCTGGCACAGAAAGATGTAATGCTCAATCTCGATGATATTCGCACAAAAGACAACTATCTTTTTATCCATTCATTGAATGTCTGTATCATGTCTACCGTTATCGGCATCAATCTGGGATACAGCGTCACCAAGCTTAAAGAGCTGGCTCTGGGCGCTCTGCTGCATGATATCGGAAAGGTTATCAAAAATACGGACGATCCGCTCAAACGGTATAGCCAGGAGGGAGATCACCACGCCTGGGTCGGCTTTAACGTACTGCGCAAACGCCATGAGTTGAGTCTATCAAGCGCGCATATCGCCCTGCAGCATCATGAGCATGTGGACGGGACAGGGGAGCCGCGCAACCTTAAGGGGCCAGAAATTCATGAATACGCAAAAATTGTGGCCGTTACGAATTTCTACGATAATTTGATTTCCCCTTTTGCGCCGGAGCCGACGCTGCTGCCGTATCAGGCGAACGAATATTTGATGGGGTTGGCCGGTAAGAAGTTCGACCATAACATTGTTATTCAGTTTTTGCGTTCGATTGCCATGTATCCGACCGGGAGTTCCGTTCAGCTCAGCACCGGAGAAATCGGGGTAGTAGTCGGTCAGCATAAAGGATTGCCGTCACGTCCCTTAGTCCGCGTATTTAAAGAAACCGGATCGTCTGAGCGGGATAAATTCGCCTATGATCACACTGAAGTGAAAGAGTATGATTTGGCCAAAGAGACGACAGTATTTATCCGCTCTATTTTAAAATCATAGTTTGCGGTTGCACCACCGTACTGTATGGTTCAGTGGTTTTTGTATTTACAAAACGATTGTATGATTCTATACTTTTCAGAAAATATGAAAATTAACGGGAGAAAAGGAGTCAGGAACATGGTAATTGACATCAAAAATGTAAGCTGGAAGCGTGGCAATACATATATATTGAAGGATGTGACATGGTCCGTACAATCGGGTGAGCACTGGGTCATTATGGGGTTGAACGGCTCAGGGAAAACATCGCTGCTTAATATTATTAACGGATATATGTGGCCGACAAAAGGCGAAGTGAGTGTATTGGGCAAGAAGTTTGGCGAATATGACTTGCGTAAACTGCGCCAGTCCATTGGCTGGGTCAGCTCTTCCATGCAGGAGAAACTGTATAAAAACGAAACGGTGGAAAATATCGTGCTAAGCGGCAAGGTGGCTTCCATGGGATTGCTCTACGAAGAGCCGGAAGCGGCCGATTATGAGAAAGCATACCAACTGCTTGAGCAGATGGGATGCCTGGGGATGGAAAAACGCATATATGAAAGCCTTTCGCAGGGAGAGAAACAGCGTGTGCTCATTGCAAGAGCATTAATGGCCTCGCCTAAGCTGCTCATTCTGGACGAGCCGGCTACGGGACTTGATATTTTTGCGCGCGAGCAACTGCTGGAGCGGATTCAAGATATGGGAAGCCAGCCGGAAGGGCCGACGATGATCTACGTATCTCACCATATTGAAGAGATTGTGCCTGTTTTCCGCCATGTACTGCTTTTGAAGGAAGGGCAGGTATACGGCGCGGGTCTTACACAGGAGTTGATGAATGCAGAGAACTTATCCAGCTTCTTTGGTACCGAAGTGGATGTAGCATGGCGCAACAAGCGGGCCTGGATGCAGATGGCATAACGGAGAGGGAGAAGAAAAAGAAATGGGATCAGACGTCAAAAGAACGAATGATATTGCGGGAGAGCTAAGAAAGATGATTGATGCTGACCGTGTCACGATCAATCCAAACGTATTGGAGCAGCATGGAAAAGATGAATCATACCATACACCGCGCCTTCCGGATGTGGTGGTATTTCCGAAAACGACAGAAGAAGTAAGTCGAATCGCCGAGTGGGCTAATGCACATCGTGTTCCTATTGTTCCATTCGGCGTCGGCTCCGGGATGGAAGGGCAGGTTATTCCGCAGCAGGGCGGTATTTCACTCGATTTTGGGCTGATGAACCGGGTGCTTGAAGTGCGGCCACAGGACTTTCTTGTGCGTGTGCAGCCGGGGGTAACCCGTATGCAGTTGAATAAAGAATTGAAGAAATACGGTCTCTTCTTTTCGGTAGATCCGGGAGCCGATGCGACGATTGGCGGGATGGCCGCAACGAATGCAAGCGGGACGACGTCGGTACGCTACGGCGTTATGCGTGACCAGGTGCGGGATATGGAAGTAGTACTGGCGGATGGCAGGGTGATTCGTACCGGCAGTATGGCTGCAAAATCATCATCGGGCTATCATCTAAACGGATTATTCATCGGATCGGAGGGAACGCTTGGCATATTTACCGAGCTCACGCTGCGTCTGTATGGCATTCCGGAAGCGTCTGTTACGGCACGGGCCAGTTTTCCGACCGTAGCGAACGCAGTGGAAGCAGCCTGCGCGATTATGGGAGCCGCCATTCCGGTTGCACGCATGGAGCTTATCGATGGTCGTTCTATTCGGCAGGTAAATGCGTATAAAGGAACGGATTATCCGGAGTTTCCTACCTTATTTTTTGAGTTTCACGGGAACGAAGCAGGTCTTGCCTGTGACATTGCATTTGCGAGAGAAATTGTAGAGGATCACGGTTGTGGCGACTTCCTATTTGAAACCGATTCACTGAAACAAACGGCATTGTGGGAAGCACGTCATCACTTGGCCTATGCGTTTCTGCATGGATATCCGGGCAGGAAAGCAATGACGACCGACGTTTGTTTGCCCCTCTCTGAGCTTGCAGGCGCCATTGACCATGCACGGGAGCTTATCGAGCGAACGGGCATGGTCGGAGGTATCGTCGGACATGTCGGAGACGGGAATTTTCATTCGCTGTTGATGGTACATCCGAACAATCCCGCCGATTTGGAACAGGCGGAGGCGGTGAATACGGAGATTGTAGGCTATGCGCTGAGTCGGGGCGGCACATGTACGGGAGAGCACGGTGTCGGTCTGGGCAAGGCGAAATATCAGCGACAAGAGCACGGTGACGCGCTGGATGTTATGTATGCAATGAAGCAAACGCTTGATCCGCATAACATTTTAAACCCGGGCAAGATTTTCATCTTTTAAAGCAATACAGAGTTAGTGTATAATAAATTATCAGAAAAAAACAACAAGTTAAAAAGGGGAGTTATTCATGAAACAGAGATCGCGCACACTGGGTGTATGGTTTCTTTTGTTGTGCCTGCTATTGGCGGCCTGCGGCGCTAAGACGACATCCGATCAGCAGCAAGATTCAAGCGGCGGGCAAAAAGCAGGACAGGCCAAGGAAAAAGTACAAGTCGGCATTACGCAGTTCATTGAGCATCCGGCTCTCGATGCCGCCCGTGAAGGCTTTATCAAAGCGCTGAAAGATAACGGCTACGAAGACGCCGAAATTGATTATCAATCTGCACAAGGAGACCCGAGCACAGTCGCTTCTATCGCGCAGAAATTTGCGGCTGATAAGAAAGACGCTATTCTGGCCATTTCTACGCCGAGTGCGCAGGCAATGGTAAAGGCAACACAGAATACCGACATCCCGGTTTTCTTTACGGCAATTACCGATCCGCTGAGCGCCAAGCTGGTGGACAATTTGGAGAAGCCGGGTAAAAATGTTACCGGTTACTCCGACACCCATCCGGAGACCATCCAAAAGCTTGTGAAGCTGATTAAAGAGCTGAAGCCGGATACGAAGAATGTAGGCATTATCTACAATTCCGGTGAAGCGAATTCTGTGGTGAATGTAGAGAACGCCAGGAAAGCGCTCCAAGCAAACGGAATGAAAGCGGTAGAGGTAAACGCTAGCAACACCACGGAAGTTAAGCAGGCGGCCGACTCGCTGGTAGGTAAAGCGGATGTTATCTATGTGCCGAAGGATAACACGGCGGTTGCGGCGCTGAAAACGATTGTGCAGGTAGCGGAAAAAAATAAAATTCCGATGTTTGTAGGCGAAATGGATTCGGTACGTAATGGAGGATTCGCCGGTTTCGGGGCGGATTACCATGATCTTGGCTATCAAACAGGTCTGATGGCGGTGAAAGTGTTGAAAGGCGAAGCAAAATCAGGTGATATCCCGGTTGGCTTCCCGAAAGAGCTGAATCTTGGAGTTAATAAAGAAGCTGCCGCTAATGAAGGTATCGATCTTGAAAAGATCAAGCCAATTATCGAAAAGTATAACCCGGTCTACTACGAAAAAACCGAGAAAAAATAAAGAGCAGAAAGAGCCGCTGGCGCAGGATGGCGGCTCTTTCTTTGTTTTTAAAAATGAATTTTGAATTTGAGAAATCCGGCTTTGCGCAGAGATTCGAAAATGATCACAAGTGCGGGACCGAGAATTAATCCAATAAAGCCGAGCAGTTGAAAGCCGATATACAGGCTGATCAGCGCGGCCAGCGCACTGATGCCGAGGCTTGATCCGAGCACCTTCGGCTCAATTGTACGCCGGATAACCGTAATGACGATAAACAAGATGATAAGCCCAATCGCAAGGCGCGAATCGCCAGTGGCGAAGCTGTATAGCGCCCATGGTACAAGAAATGATCCGGTACCAAGAATCGGGAGAATATCAACAATCACAATAATCAAGGAAAGCAGAAGCGCGTACTTCACTCCCAGAATGAGCAGACCGATTAATGCCAGCACATATGTAAGCAGGCTGAGAATGACCTGTGCACGAAGAAATCCGACGGTTGCGCGAAACAACTGGGTCATGACCAGCTCTACCTTCTCCCGCGCCGAATCGGTGAACAGATTCAGGAAGTTTTGGTGCAGGCGAGGCAGGTCAAGGCTGATTAAGAACAGCGCTACCAAATAAATAATAGACACGATAAGAAAGCCCGGAATCGTGGCGACACCGCCAAGCAGCACTTTGGTTATCGTAGTGGCAGCGTTGGTGGCCGAGTTTTTCAATGCTGCCACTACATCTTGAACAGTTGTCGCAGTATCAAAAGGGAGTGAACCCGCGAACGTCTCCCATTTCCACATAGATTGCTCAAAAAATTCCATCACTTTCGTGGAGAATGCGGGAAGTCTCTCCGACAATTCTACGCTTTGTACCACAAGGATGGAACCGATCCGGTATCCGCCCAGGCCGAACACAGCAAAGAACATCAGGAACGTCAGCGTTACAGCCACGAGGCGGCTCACATTCAGGGTGCGCATCAGCGCTTTGACAATCGGTTCAAGAAAAATTGCGGTTAAGAGCGCCAGAACAAACGGAATAGCATACGGGATAATGAATACTGCAAGGGCCAGAATGATGAGCCACAAAAGCGTTTTGCGAACAGTCGCCATGTCTTCTACTCCACTTCATCTAGTTTCTTTGGTTTCCAGTCTCTGACACCGTTATCTTCTATGATGCCCAGCGTGACATCGGTGATGCCCGGCTTCTTCAGCAGCATATTGACGATTTTTTCTTCGACAATACGGGGGCTGCCACGTCGATTAAGCCAAGCATATTATCGTAGCCAAAACGGAATGCCACGCCAATTATTAGGAAACCACTAATAATTGTAGCAATTCCATCCAATTCTTTAAAGGTGGTAAATTGACTTACCATGACAGCATGCCCAGGGTTCCTTATGCCGGCTATCTACCACATCCTTTTTCTACAAGAAAGTTACCCGTTTTGGTTACATTAAAAACAGCAGGAGGCAAAACGGCGGAATGCTGTTATAATTGACATAAGCGGTTTAATTTTATATGAGGTGCAAAATAACATGAAGTCACAAGCAAATTCGAGCATGCAGGAATTTCTCGCGCGGGCGGAGCGTATGGGCATTAAAGTCCAAATTCGCTCGAATAATCTCGATACGTTGTTTAGCGAGCCGGGGCGAAGCAAGGCGCGCGAGACAAGACCTCATGCCGTAAAGCTGTTTACGCATAACGACACGGACGGCGTCAGCTGTGGTATTCTAGGGAAGCTGGCGTTTGGAGATGATATCCAGATCGATTACTGTAGTTACGATGATATCAATGATAAAGTCGGCAAGTTTCTTACACTGCATCTGGATAAATATGACAAAGTTTTTATCACCGATATTTCGGTAAACGAAGAAATTGCAGCCCGGATTGAAGGGATGGGGGCACGTTATAAAAGTAAATTCCTTCTGCTTGACCACCACCAGACTGCGGATTGGCTCAACCGGTACGAATGGGCGCAGGTAACGGTAGAGAAAGACGGCGTGAGAGAAAGCGGCACGACGCTTTTTCATACATACTTGACGGAAGCGGGATTTCTTGCGAACAGTGAAGAGTTGATGAGATACGTTGAACTGGTAAGGCAGTATGATACATGGGACTGGAAAGAGAACGGAAACCAGCATGCGAAGCAGTTGAATGACTTATTTTACATTCTCGGACGGGAACGATTTTTCCGGCGTTTTACAGCGGATTGCTCTCCGAATTTCACGGATACGGAAGCGATGCTTCTGGAAATTGAACAGGAAAAAATCGAAAAATACATAAAAGGAAAAGCGAAAGATATCTATGTGCAGACTATCCATGGCTATAGAGCGGGCATTGTATTTGCCGAACAATATATTTCCGAGCTGGGTAACGCATTGGCGGAACTGAACCCGGAGCTTGACTTCATTGCTATTGTGAACCTGTCGCGTGTCATCAGCTACCGTACGATTAAAGAAGAGATAAATCTGGGAGAGGTTGCCGCCATCTTTGGCGGCGGCGGACATGCGAAAGCGGCCGGCAGTCCGGTCCCGAAAGAAGTAAGGCAGGCTGTTACCGATTTGCTGTTTGCCTTTCCTGTTGCATAAAACGTGAAAAACTGCCGTCTGCTTCTGTGTAGAGAAGCGGCGGCAGTTTTTTTCTTCCAGATAATTCCTGTACCTGGAAAGTTTTATTTGGGTACGCTGATTACTTTTACCTGTACATCTCGTCTTCCCCAGTTCAGAGCCTCTTTCGTGGTGGAGAAAGCAAGGTCAATTGCGTTGCCTTTGATGGCCCCGCCCGTGTCTTCCGCACGGCATTCTCCATATCCCTCCACCCAGAGAACGGTTCCGAGCGGGATATAATCGGGATCAACAGCCACGATTCCGGGGCGCACTTTTGTGCCGGACTTGGTTGTGCCGGGACCGGTATAACCGGAAGCGTTTGCTGTAAATACCATGCCTTCCTGTACTTTCTTCATTGTGGTACTGCGGGCCGGTTTCTTTTTCCGAACGAGCGCACGGTTGGTTTGGCGCTTCTGTACAGTGGTGACCTCCATGCCCCTGGTTGTCTCCGCCGGCGCCAGGCCGAGCGGCACTAATTCTTTTGCTGAGACTTCTCCGCTATGGTATGAGAAGGTATGGTATGTAAGCGCGGCAGATGACAATAGCACACGCTCGCTTTTCTCTGGGTGTTGAGGAGTTTCAGCAAGAGAATTAATCACATAGATAAAAAGAAACAGCCCGATAATCGGACTTCCCAGCATAAATGACCATTTGTATTCCCTGAAAGTCTTTACAGAACGGAATAAAGAAGTGTGCGGATTCTTTCGCATGAAGACCTCCTTTGGCAAAAGTATGGAAGATGGAGCTGGTTTGCTTGATTGTACCATATGATAGGATAAAAGTCACTATTTATCTGAAAATTTAATCAGGTTATGGTTTTATGAAGAAGGCCAGTCTTCAGGGCTGGGTGATTTTAAAGACCTATGTACATGTTATGTAGAAGGATAATTCATGTGTATAAAAGAGAAAAAAGAATAAGGTGAGGGGGATAAGAACATGATAAAAGTTATAGTTATTGATCCCGGACATGGTGGTCACGACCCGGGGGCTGTAGGCAACGATTTACGGGAAAAAGACCTAACATTAGCTATCGCACAGCGGGCAGCCAATTATCTGCGGGTGAGGGGGGCAGACGTACGTCTTACACGAAACGACGACAGAGTGTTTCACTCTAACAAAGCAGCGGATTTGAATGCACGCGCCGATTTTGCCAATAACCTGCATGCGGATTATTTTGTTTCTATCCACATTAATGCGGGGAGGGGAACCGGTTTCGAGAGCTATATCGTTCCCTGCGCGGTCAACCGGGAAGCCGGCCGGCGCCAGGGCATTCTTCATAGTGAAGTGGCAAGAGTTTTTCATAGCGCGGGACTGCCTGACAGGGGAAAGAAGACGGCAAATTTTGCAGTGTTGCGCCGTACCCGTATGCCGGCCATTCTTCTGGAATGCGGGTTTATTGACCGGACAGAAGACGCGCTGCGGTTAAAAAATCTTGCTTTTTTGGATAATGTAGCACAAGCAATTGCCAGAGGAGCGGCACTGGCGTCCGGCTTGTCGGAAGCAAATCCTGCTTTGTAATTCCTTTTCGTTTGTTTGTAAAGCTGAATATTTGTTAGTATAATAAAAGCTGAAGCAAATTCTTTGCTATTCAATTAATAAACAAGGAAGTTGGTATAGATGGATAAAGCACCTGAAAATACACGAGTGGTCGTGGGAATGTCCGGAGGTGTGGACTCTTCTGTCGCCGCTCTGCTCCTCAAACAACAAGGATACGATGTTATCGGGATTTTTATGAAGAATTGGGATGATACAGATGAATTCGGCCACTGTACGGCCGAAGAGGATTACGAAGATGTGCGTCGGGTTTGCGCCCAGATCGGCATTCCTTATTATACGGTGAACTTTGAGAAGGAATACTGGGACCGGGTATTCACGTATTTTCTTGACGAGTATAAGAAAGGACGTACACCGAATCCGGACGTAATGTGCAACAAAGAAATCAAGTTTAGGGCCTTTTTGGATCGGGCACTGGATCTGGGAGCGGACTATGTGGCGACCGGGCATTATGCGCAGGTGGATTTCCATGACGGCGAGTACCGTCTGCTGCGTGGCCTCGATCCGAAAAAAGATCAGAGCTATTTCTTGAATCAACTTGATCAGGATCAACTGTCAAGAACGATGTTCCCGCTCGGTCATCTGCATAAAACCGAGGTGCGGGAGATTGCGCTAAAAGCCGGTCTGGCGACGGCGAAGAAGAAAGACAGCACCGGAATTTGCTTTATCGGGGAGCGCAACTTTAAGGAGTTCTTGAGTTCCTACCTGCCGGCCAATCCAGGCGAAATCCGTTCTGTAGACGGTGAACTGAAGGGGCGTCACGACGGGCTGATGTACTATACGCTCGGTCAGCGTCAGGGATTGGGCATTGGCGGTGGCTCCGGTACGGGAGAGCCATGGTTCGTAGTAGATAAAGATATAGAAAATAATATTCTTTATGTGGCACAAGGAACGGACCATGAGCGATTGTACAGCGACTATTTGGAAGCGACGGACGTACACTGGGTGAGTGGCCGCGAAATGCCGAAGACGTTCCGTTGTACCGCTAAGTTCCGGTACCGTCAGCCGGATCAGGGAGTGACGGTTCATATGGAACCGGGTAACCGCTGCAGAGTTGTGTTTGATGAGCCGCAGCGTGCCATCACGCCGGGACAAGCGGTTGTATTCTACCAGGGGGAAGTCTGTCTGGGTGGCGCAACGATTGACAAAGCGATGAAAAACAGTGAGTTGAGGGCAATTGTATAAATGACATATACGCAAGAGGGTGTCCCAAAGTGGTGGGGCACCCTTCTTTATTGCCATATATACGCATGGAAAACGGTGAGTAATCTATATACTGTATTTCATTTGAGTTCCAACAACCTTTTGAGACAGCCTCTTGTTTTTATGAGGAAAGCGACGGTTGTTTATCGGTGATGAGCTTGCGAAGCACCAGCTGCAGAATTCCGCCATTCTTGTAATAATCAATTTCTACATCCGTATCAAGGCGTACGGTACATTTAAATGTGAAAGTTGAGCCGTCCGGACGCATAGCGTGCACTTCAATCTTCTGACGGGGTTGAACCCTGTCGGTTAATTCCGGAATATCAAACGTCTCTTCGCCGGTAATCCCCAGCGTGTCCGCACCCATTTCTTCCTCGAACTGCAGCGGGAGAACTCCCATGCACACCAGATTGGTACGGTGAATCCGTTCATAGCTCTCTGCGATAACGGCCTTAACGCCCAGCAGCAGCGTACCCTTGGCTGCCCAGTCACGCGAGCTTCCTGTGCCATACTCTTTGCCGCCGATGATCATAAGCGGAATGCCTTCCTCTTTGTATTTCATCGCCGCATCGTAAATGGACATGACTTCGCCTGTCGGAAGGTATGTTGTAACACCACCCTCGGTACCGGGTGCCAGACGGTTACGGATACGGATATTGGCGAAGGTACCCCGCATCATGACTTCATGATTGCCGCGGCGGGAGCCGTACGAGTTGAAATCGCGTACTTTCACACCTTTCTCCTGCAAGAACTTCCCGGCGGGACTGTCCGGTTTAATGGCACCGGCCGGCGAGATATGGTCTGTAGTGACGGAATCTCCCAGCAATGCCAGCAGGCGTGCACCTTTAATCGGATGGATGCCCGGCACTTCCTGTGAGAAGTCTGCAAAAAACGGAGGTGATTGAATATAGGTGGAATCTTTGTCCCAGTTATAAATCTGGTCTTCCGCTATCTGAATCTCGTTCCATCTTTCATTAAATGCAAGCACGTTGTCGTATTTCTCACGGTACATCTCCGGTGTGATAATCGAGTCAATTATTTGTTGCACTTCTTCTTCACTTGGCCAGATATCGCGCAGATAGACTGGCTCTCCCTGCCCGTTGTGACCGATCGGATCATTGTACATATCAATATCAAACGTGCCGGCCAGTGCATAGGCGACGACAAGAGGTGGCGAAGCCAGATAATTGGCTCTGACGAGCGGATGAATTCTGCCTTCAAAGTTACGGTTTCCGCTGAGTACGGATGTGACGGTCATGTCGTTTTCTGCGACCGCTTTGGCTACTTCCGGGATAAGCGGACCGCTGTTGCCGATGCATGTGGTACAGCCGTAACCTACCGTGTTAAAACCAAGCCTGTCCAAATACGGTGTCAGACCCGCATCGTCCAGGTATTGCGTGACAACGCGTGAGCCGGGCGCAAGGCTTGCCTTGACATTTGGATTACGGCGCAAGCCTTTTTCAACCGCCTTCTTTGCCACAAGGCCGGCTCCGATCATAACGGACGGATTCGAAGTGTTCGTACAGCTGGTAATTGCGGCGATGACAACGGAACCGGTACGGAGCGTCGACCTGGTATTATCCGGATAGGTGATGGTCACTTCCTGCTTAATTTTCTCATCGGATAATCCGAATCCGCCTTCTTTAATTGGTGCGCGCAGTATCTTTTCAAATTCTTCTTTCATCTCGGTTAAATCGATGCGATCTTGCGGACGTTTTGGTCCTGCTAATGTTGGAACGACGCTGCCTAAATCGAGCGTAATCACTTCCGAGTAGGCCGGAGCTGGCATATCTTCCGTACGGAATAACCCCTGCGCTCTGGTATACGCTTCTACGAGGGCAATGTGTTCTTCCGAACGTCCCGTTGTGCGAAGATAGCGGAGCGTTTGCTTATCAATTGGAAAATAGCCAGCGGTAGCACCATATTCCGGAGCCATGTTAGCGATAGTGGCCCGGTCTTCAAGCGCCATTGAATCAAGGCCGCTGCCGAAAAACTCGACGAATTTGCCTACAACCCCTTTTTTGCGCAGGATGTTGGTGACGGTGAGCGCCAAATCGGTGGCAGTAGATCCTTCCGGAAGCTCTCCGGTCAGCTCGAAGCCGACGACATGCGGAAGCAGGAAATACATCGGCTGTCCAAGCATGGCCGCTTCTGCTTCAATGCCTCCCACTCCCCAGCCGAGGACGCCGAGACCGTTAATCATCGTCGTATGCGAATCTGTGCCCACGAGCGAGTCAGGCAGCACTTCGGTACCGTTTTCCGTTTCCCGCTTTGTTACAACAGAGGCGAGATATTCAAGGTTAACCTGATGGACGATGCCGACGGAAGGTGGCACGGCACGGAAATTGGTAAACGCCTGGGTAGCCCATCGCAAAAATTTGTAGCGCTCCTGGTTACGCTCAAATTCTTTTTCCATATTGAAACTCAGCGCCGTGTCAGAGCCTGCCCGGTCGACCTGAACGGAGTGGTCGATGACGAGATCGACGGGAATGAGCGGGTTAATTTTCTCCGCTTCCAGACCGAGACGGGAGACGGCGTCCCGCATGGCAGCGAGATCGACTACGGCCGGAACCCCGGTGAAGTCCTGCAGAATTACGCGGGAAGGAATAAACGGGATTTCGAACATTTCTTCCGGTCTGGCATTCGGATTCCAGTTGGCAATCCGCTTTACGTGTTCTTCCGTAATGGCGCGATTATCCATTGTGCGCAGAGCGGCCTCAAGCAGAATTTTAATGGAAAAAGGCAATTTGGAGACGGTACCGATGCCTTTTTCTTCGAGCGTTTGCAGACGGTAATAATAGGATCCATCATCGAGTCGGGTCCGACATAGTTCCCGCAGCATCTGATTACTGTTCATAACAAGTGTCCTCCGTTTTTCCAAAATTTCGAGCCGTTTTTAGTATGCGCGATTCAAAGGCAGATATGAGGGGAAAGGTAACGTATAAAGTAAACCGCTTTTATTATCCTAAAGACTGTAGGCCAAATTCTTTGATAAGGAGGAATGACGGATACATGGATCCGCGTAACAGGCAGGAAATGTCGTTCTTGGAGGATGTGGCGGAAGGTATGGATCGCATGATGGATGAAGGCGGCGGCGTTGTGGATGAGGTATGGGCGTACCACGATCCGGTACAGCGCAATGAGTTGGTCGATGTAGATCAGCACGAACAGTAGGAGTGGACAAAGTGAGTAGGAACCACGGCCGGACAGCCGTGGTTCTTTTTACTGAATGGTGCAGAATATCTCACCAATGGAGAGAAGGAGTTGTATTTTTTTCTTCCTGATAATGTATAATAAAATAAGGCAGACCTTGTACATGCGGCGCAGGACAGTAGACGGACGAAAGAGAAAACGAATGGCGTAATGAAGGAACTTCAAACTGCTTTAAAATATCGTAACAAATCGTAACCTTCAGGTTTATTACGATGTAGTTTGGTGTTCTCTCGCCCCAGTGAGTGTAGTTTTTTGAAAGGAAAACAGCATGATGAACTAGATTGGGAGAAGATGGTAAAATCACACCCTCGGATGTACCTTCAGTCCGTTGCCCTGTGAGTGTTGAGGAAGAAAGTTCGCCTAGGTTATGGAAACTGAACGCCAAAAACACATGTCCACTCTCCTGATTTGGGCAAGAAGGAAAATTCTCCAAAAGGATGGTTAGTCAGAAATGACTAAAGAATTTGCTTTTGTATTGGATGAGAAAGGAAAGCAACTTTCGCCTAC
>NZ_BJXX01000014.1 GCF_007991215.1 Aneurinibacillus danicus | reverse complement strand
GGCAACGCCCGGCATTGTCCTCTGCTTAACAATCGCGACCATTGGTTTAGTTGGTGCAACAGCAATGGCAGGTGCGGTTGGTGCAGGCGGGCTGGGTGACCTTGCTCTGCGCTATGGCTACCAACAGTGGGATTTGCCCGTTATGTTCGTTACGGTGGTCATCTTAATTTGCCTGGTCCAGCTGCTTCAATCACTGGGTAACTGGACTGCAAAAAAGCTAAAGAAAAATGCTTAAGCTTGTCTTGCTTTTTTCGATTGTTTGGAGTTGTCCTGAAGTTGAAGTGACGCTGTTCGTTCACTGTGCTTTAAGGATAGCTCCTTTATTTTTTCATTGTTTAATATCTGCTTTTACTCAACAATAAAATGAGCAGAGTATAACAAATACGATTTTGTCCGGTACGGTAGCCACAAATATATCGGGCGTAATGCCTGACTTTTTTGTGTAAGCGGGTAGGTAAAGATATAGAGAAAATAAAAGAAAATCGAAGAAAATGAAAGAAATCGCAGCTTTTTACCTATCGTTTAAATTCCGCTTATGTTCCCTTTTTGATTCTCTGGAGTTCGTTTACAGTATACCTGTACCGAAAAAGATCGCAAAAAGAATCCGTATTTGTAATCTTTAAACTCTTCTGGGGGATGGTGAGGCATGAAAAGCTGGTACATAAGAAAAGCAGGATTCTCTGGTGTTGTAACGATGTTGACACTGATTCTCGTATTTGGTTCCATTACGCCAGCATGGGCATACAGTGCGCAGCGTCACTGTCAGGGAGAGAGGTGCTGGAACTTCTCTTTCATCGGAGATCCAAACGAGTATGAGGCTTGGTTTTACGACGGGAATGGCCTGTACTTTGACGGAGGAGAAGAAAACCGGATCCAAGGGTACATTTACCAGGGACGAATCGATGATCCGAAAACCGTTCGTTTTGAGTTCTACAATAACCGCGGTCAGTTGGTAAAGGCGTTCACTAAGACGTCGTACCAATCCCAGCAGTGGTTCTCGTTCGATTTGACAGACCTGGGAGTTGGCCTGCGCAAGATTAAAGTCATTGACGTATACAAAAAAGGCGTCAGTGTTTCCGGACAGCTTCATTACTAGGACAGGCTCCAAACCTCTGCTTCGGCAGAGGTTTTTCGCATAAAATCCCCCTTTTTCTCAAACACTGAGAGAAACGAACAGGTAAGGGGGATAAACAATGATTGCTTTACAATCCTCGCTGGACGGACAAAGAGGAACATTTAAGGAAATGTTCGAGTTTTTTAATGCGCGCGATTTTGCGATCGGCGGCGGATGGGATATTGACGGTGGTTTTTTCGATTTGAAAATGGGTGCGGATGAAGAGAAAGGAATGTTCTATTTTCTACGAATTCCGGGTATCCCCGAGCAGGGGAATTTTGGTGAGGACGATGCGGTAATTCGCTTAGGTACGCCATTCCTGCTTGTCCATCATTATCAGAACGACCAGGATGATACGGCGAGGTACCGCACATACACGGCAGTGATTGATCAGTTTGCAAGCCCGGTGGAAAAAGACGCGCCGGCGCCGGACGAGTGGGTACAGCGTACGAAAGATTGGCTGCGCAAGATTGAAGAAGAATTTGCGCACCGTTGATTTTCCCTTGTTCCATTCCTTTTTCACCCAAAAATCTGGTACGATAAGACATAGAATAAGCGCTTTGAAGGAGGAAGAGAATGAGCAAGGAGAATTCGTTTGACATCGTATCGAAGGTGGATCTGGCGGAAGTAACCAACGCCGTTAACCAGGCGATGAAAGAGATTGAGAACCGCTATGATTTTAAAGGGAGCAAAAGCAATATCACGCTGGAAAAAGAGGAGCTTGTGATTGTCTCCGACGATGAGTTCAAGCTGGAGCAGGTGAAGGACGTGCTGAACGGAAAGCTGATTAAGCGGGGCATCTCGCTGAAAAGCATCAATTACGGAAAAGTGGAGCCGGCTTCAGGCGGCACGGTACGTCAACGCGGTAAGATTGCGCAAGGAATTGACGCGGATAACGCCAAGAAAATTAATAAGTTGATTAAAGACACGAAGCTGAAAGTGAAAAGCCAGGTTCAAGACGATCAAGTACGCGTCTCCGGCAAAAGCCGCGATGATCTCCAGCAGGTGATTGCGATGCTGAAAGCAGCCGACTTGCCGTTGGATTTACAGTTCATTAATTTCCGATAAATCTGATGCGGATGGGAACCTTGACAGAAAAGTCAGGGTTTTTTGCGTGGCTCCAGCCGTTTTGCGCATGTCATTACTGCTATCTACAGACAACGCTGGGTAATAAACCGTATATTCGTACGTATGTTAATATGGATGAAATCCTTGAGCAGGCAGGCCACTATATCGACGAGCGCAAACCTGAGATTACAGAAATAGCGCGAGAAAGCCCACGTCTTTAGGCGTGTGGATGAATCGCGTCGCACAAATGTTCCATTTTGTGGTATACTACAGGGAGAGATTTCTAAATAAGAGGAGGATGTCGATGAAGCTCACCCACTCGTTTCGCATCCCCTATGATCCGGTGCTGTATACGGCGCTCAGAGACTATCAGCGCGAAGCCGCACGGGTATGGAACGATACGCTCGAAGAAGCCGTGTTATATTTTCGCACGTGGAAGCGGTGGGCTTCTAAAACACTTCTGCAGGCAAACCGCAAACAAGCGTACCGCCTTCATTCGCAAACCGTTCAGGCCATTGTGGACAAATACGACGAATGCCGCAAGGGAACAAAGGAGAAGCGCAGGAGAGGCGACCGCCGGGCCAGGTATCCGTGGCGAAAAAAGCATTTCTTCTGCCTTCCGTTTAAACAGAATGGGTTTGTCGTCACGGGCGAGCAGATTGTGCTGAAGTTCAAAAACGACAAACCGCTGCTTGCGGGCCTTCTCACCGCAAAGGCTGCGCAGAAGCGGAAATGGCTGGCCGGAAGCGGTCTCCGTGAAGATGTCACGCTTACCATCCCGAATCTCTCGGGGGAAGCGTTGTCGGCCTGCACGTATGCCGAAATCGTCTGGCATCGGGGTCACTACTGGTTTCACTACTGCATCGATACCCCGGTGGCCGAGCCGCGACATGAACACCTGCCCCTCAAACCGGCCGGATGCGACCTGGGCGAAATTCACAGCGTCACCCTGGCCACAGAAAACAAAGCGCTCGTCCTCTCCGGTCGTGCGGTGCGTGCCGTCAAACAGGGACGCGCCAAGTTTCTTGCAGAGCTGTCGAAGAAGATGGCGCGGTGCAAGAAAGGAAGCCGGCAGTGGAAGAAGTATCTTCGGGCCAAGCGCTATCTCCAGCAAAAGAGCGACGCTCAGGTGAAAGATTGGCTGCATAAGACGACAAAGCAGGCCGTGGATTTTCTCCTTGCT